>JASIGB010000215.1:0-4140 GCA_030045355.1 Bryobacteraceae bacterium | reverse complement strand
CTGCTCCAGACGCCCCTCCAAAATTCTTCGCAAGGCTTCCCGGCCGCGCAGAATGCGCGATTTCACGGTTCCAAGCGAGATATCCAGAACTGTCGCGATATCTTCGTAATTTAAATCCTCGATATCGCGCAACACCACCGCGGCGCGGAACTTGGGATTCAGCTTCTCCAGCGCCTGTTCCACCAGCGCGCGAGTTTCGCGATCGGCCGCCTGCTCGAACGGGGAGCGGCCCGGGTCCGTGACGCCTTCAAAATGCGGCGCGCCTTCCTCGGAGCCGAGCGCTACTTCCTGGCGCTGATGGCGGCAAAACCAGCGGCGATGGTTGTAGGCCTCGTTCACGGTGATCCGGTAAATCCACGTTTTCAGGCTGCTGTTGCCGCGGAAAGAACCGATGCTGCGGAAAACCTTCAAGAAGACCTCTTGCACTACGTCTGGCGCATCGCTCGGATCGTTCATCAGGCGGCACACCAGGCTGTAGACTGGCTGCTGGTAGCGCTGGATCAGGATCTCGTAAGCGTCTTCCGATCCTCGGGCGAGCGCGGTAACCAGCGCGTCCTCCTCGGCATGGGAGAACAGGCACGTTTCGAAGTGTAGACCAACAGCAGTATCGGCCACAGTCGTCTACTCAAATTCTAGCCCGGATCCCGCCCGGATGGGGCGCCGTTACGACTTCCGGGTGCTGCTCTAGTAGACTCCGGCGGGCAGGCGAAAGTTCCCGCGCTCCCTTCAAGCCAGCAGCGCCTTCGCCACCGTGGCCATGGGAAGAAAGAGCGTCCGGGGCTGGCTGGCAAAGACGCGAAAGCCGTAACGCTGGTAGAATGCCGCGGCGTGGTCGTTCTTCGCGTCCACGAGCAGCGCATAAACGGCCGGCGGCAGATTCATGCTCCGGCGCATGGCGTCGAGCAACAGCATTTCGCCCAAGCCGCGCCCCTGAAATTTGCGATCCACAGCCAGACGCCCAACCCGCACCGCGGGGAGCGAGGGATAGCGCGGCAAGCGCCTGGACTCTTCGGCAGGCAAATCCACGAACGGAATGCCGGCCGAGCCGATGGTGTAATAGCCGGCAACGACGCCATTCGCGGGCTCCATCGCGACAAAGCAGTTGGCCACGCGGCGGCGAGTGTCCTGGGTAGCTTGAGTCTTTAAATAGCGGTCGAGCGCCTCTTCTCCGCAATCGAACGGTTCGCGATTATGTTCAGCGCCGAGCGGTGCGAAACGGAATGGCGGGTCGGTCATCCCTCGCCGATAAGCTTGCGATACCGCTTGGCCGCCTTGCGCAGGGCCTTATTGGGTTCCGGCGGATTCAGGATCGCTTCGGCGAGTTGCCGCTGGTCCTCGATAGACAGATGAATGATTTCGGTCTGTTCGATGGCCCGGCAGGCGGCTTCGTCGGCCGCGGCGACCACAAAATCCGTGAGCGTGCGCCCCTGGATTTCAGCGGCGCGCTTGAGCCGCCCCATGACATCGAGGGGCAAACGGGCTTCGAGGCGTGCAGTAGCTGCGGTACTCATGTTTCAATCATACGGCATTTTGCCGTAAACCGTCAAGGATCAAGACAACTGCTTCAATTCCATCATCATAGCGCTCCCGGCTTGGTGATCGAGAACGTCCAGTCGAGTGGGCATCGCGACCCACATGACAGCGAGCGCGACCCAAACCGATTTATCGCCCATTGGCCGTGACCTCTGCATAATATTTTTCATATTGCGGAATAATGATCGTACTCGCGAAGCGCTCCACCGCGGTGCGGCGCGCGGCTTCAGCCATGGCGCGATGGCGCGATTCGTCGGTCAACAGCTCAATCGCTCTGCGCGCTTGCGCCTGAATATCGCCCACCGGCTCCAGGAACCCGTCCACGCCGTCGGTCACCAGTTCCGGCAATCCGCCGACGCGAGTAGCCACTGCGGGAACGCCGCAGGCCATACCCTCCAGCGCACCCAATCCGAACGACTCCATTTCGCTCGGCATCAGCAGCACATGCATCTTGGGAAAGAGCCGTTCCACGTGGTCCTGCTTGCCCATGAACGTGACGTGCCCTTCCAGCCCTAGTTCGCGCGCCAGCCGATGCGCCTCCGGACGGTCCGGCCCGTCGCCCACCATATACAAGTGTGCCGGAACCTCTTTGCGCACCTCGGCCAGAACGCGGACGCAATCCGTCACACGCTTCACCGGCCGGAAGTTAGAGATGTGCATCAGGCGTTTTTCATCGTTAGGGCGGTCTTCGATGGGCTTGTAGATCTCGGTATTCACGAAATTGTAGATGACCCGGACGTCGTTTGCGACGCCGAATACCTCGTGCGTCTCGCGGCGCACGTCCTGGCTGGTGCAAGTGATCCCGTCGGAGTGCTCGATCGAAAATTTGGTGATCGGAAAGTACGAGCGGTCCAGGCCCACGATGCTCACGTCGGTGCCGTGCAATGTAGTAATGAACGGCAGGCGCCGCCGCGGGGCGAGCATCTGTTGGGCCAGCATCGCCGCGGTGGAATGCGGGATGGCGTAGTGGACGTGCAGCACGTCCAGGGTGTAATCGTCGGCTACTTCGGCCATCCGTGACGCGAGCGCCAGGCAGTAGGGCGGATATTGGAACAGCGGATAGGTGGACACTTCCACTTCGTGATAGTAGATGCGCGGCGTGCCGGGATCCAGACGGATGGGGTTGGCGTAAGTAATGAAATGCACGTCATGGCCGCGGGTAGCTAGTTCCAGGCCGAGTTCGGTGGCGACGATGCCGCTGCCGCCGTAGGTCGGGTAGCACGTGATTCCGATTCGCATCAGGGCGCTGCGATTAGTGTACCGATGCCGATTTGCCCGTGCAGGTCATGGTCCGGGCTTGCGACGTCGCCGCCGCCAAACCATACGGTGACGCGATCGCCATTCGCGATCACCGTGGGGTCGCAGACCACCTTTGAATCCCAGGCCTCCTCGCCCGCGATGGTCAGCGGGAGTTTTTCCCAGCGCACGCCGTCGCGCGAGCGCGCCAAGCCCAGCCGGCGGATTTCGTTGCGGTCGCGCCCGGTGTAAAGCATCCAGTAATAGCCGCGCGCGGTCCAGACCGCCGGCTCGCCTAGCCCGTTCGCATCGAAGGCCCCATAATCGCCCAGCTCGAGAATCGGATTGGAGCGCAGCTTGTACCAGCTCTCGCCGTCGCGCGACAGGGCGACTCCGATGCGCTGCCGCCGCGCACGATCCTGTCCCAGGTAGAACATGTAGTAGTTGGATGCAATGCGGATCACATACGGATCACCGACGCCGCGCTCGTCCCAGCTTCCCCAGGGTCCCACGCTGAGCACGGGCGCGCCGTTGCGTTGCCACTGATGACCGTTGCGCGAGCGCGCCAGGCCGATCTCGACGCGGTCGCCGGCGCCCGCCTGGTAGTAATACAGGATGCCGCTTTCATCCACAACCGCTGATCCGTTGGCGGCAATCGCGTTCCCTTCCCACGTACCGGGCTGCGGCGACAGAATCTCCCCCTCCTTGTGCCAGGCGATGCCGTCGGCCGAGACAGCCAGGCCGGTGTGCCAGGTCCGGCCGTCGAATCCGGAATAGAAGTTGTAGTAAGCGTCGCCCTGGCGGATGACGGAAGGATTCAGCACGTCCACGGCGTCCCACTCGCCCATGCCACCGCGAGACATCACCGGCTCGGCCCGCGCCTGCCACTTCCACTCGACGGCCGAACCTCCTGGCTGCAGGGGCATAGTGAAATCCCCATACCGTCCACAGCTTGCCAGCAAACCAATCCCTAACCCCGCAAACAGATGCGCAAAGCGCATCACGTTGCTAGCCGTATTTTGAGCCCGGCCCCCTGGCCGGGCTTAGAATCCAGCACCATATCCCCGCCGAGCGTACGTACGCGGCGTTTGATGCTCATGGGCCCCAGGCGCAGCAGTTCCAGCTCATCCAGCGTGTAGCGGCCGCTGAACGGGAAACCGTTGCCGTTGTCTTCGACCTGAATCTCGAGACCCGTTTCCGACTTCGCAATGGTGACGGCCACGCGCGTGGCTTTGGAATGTTTCTGCACGTTATAGAGCGCCTCGCGGACGATCTGCAACAGCTCGAGCGAAACCTCGGGCTCGGCCGGCTCCAGAAATTCGGCGCTGACGAACGTGGCCGGGATATTGCTGTCTTTTTGGAACTGCTCCA
>JASIGB010000214.1:0-6282 GCA_030045355.1 Bryobacteraceae bacterium | reverse complement strand
GCTGGCCGTGGACGGCGTATCGTTTGAGGTGCAACGCAACGAGATCGTGGGCCTGCTGGGGCCGAACGGCGCGGGAAAAACGACCACCATCAACATGATCCTGGGCGTACTGGAGCCGACGTCCGGCTCCATCCAGGTACAGGAAGCCGATATCGCAAGAAACCGCTCGCACGTGCTGGCGCGCGTGAATTTCGCCGCCGTTTACGCGCCCCTACCGGGCAACCTGACGGTGGCCCAGAATCTGCGTTTTTTCGGATTGATTTACGGCGTCAAAGGCCTAGCGGCGCGCATCGAGGAGCTGTTGCAACAATTCGATCTGCTGTCATTCCGGAACGTCAAATGCGGCGTGCTTTCCTCCGGCGAACAGACCCGCGTGAGTCTGGCCAAGGCTCTGCTCAACCGGCCCGCGCTGCTGCTGTTGGATGAACCGACGGCGTCGCTCGACCCGGCCATCGCCCGCGAGATTCGCGCGAAGATTCGCGACTATGCGGCCACGGGCGAGACCGGCGTGTTGTGGACGTCGCACAACATGTATGAAGTCGAGGATGTTTGCGATCGCGTGCTGTTCCTCTCGCACGGCCGGATCCTGCTGGAGGGCGATCCCCGGACGCTGCCCGCGACGCACGGCAAAGACACGCTGGAAGACCTGTTCATTACTGTAGCCAACGAGATGCTCGACCAGCCGGAGCGGGGTTAGCATGTTTTCCCTCCAACGATCCTGCGCCATCGTGCTGCGGCAGGCCTACCTGATGCGGGGCAGTCCCGCGCGCGTCCTTCCGCTGTTCGGCTGGGTGGCCATCGACATGGTGACGTGGGGATTCATCACAAAATACCTCAATTCCGTGAGCGGCTCCGGATTTAATTTCGTGCCATCGCTATTGGGTGCGGTTTTGCTGTGGGATTTCTTCACCCGCGTCATGCAAGGTGTGACCACCACTTTTTTTGAAGACGTGTGGTCGCGCAATTTTCTGAATCTTTTCGCCGCGCCGCTGTCGATTTCCGAGTACTTAGGCGGCTTGGTGCTGGCCAGCATCGGGTCCAGCGCGATCGGACTGATTGTCATGCTGGCGCTCGCCACCGGCGTCTTCGGCCTTTCGTTCTTCTTCTACGGCGTCTTGCTGGTTCCTTATCTGCTGGTGCTGTTCCTGTTCGGCATCGCGCTGGGCGTAGTCGCCTGCGGCATCGTGTTGCGGCTGGGACCCGCATCGGAATGGTTTATCTGGCCGATTCCGGCGCTGATCTCGCCCTTCGCGGGCGTCTTCTATCCCCTATCGACGCTACCGGCCTGGATGCGCTGGATTTCCCGTGCACTCCCGCCCGCCTACGTCTTCGAAAACATGCGGAGCATCATTCTGCGCGGCCACCCATCGGCATCGGCTTTAGGCATAGCCGCCGCTTTGGACGTCGTGATTCTGCTCCTGGCGGGCTGGTTCTTCCGTTCTATTTTTCGGCATGCCGTGCGTACGGGATTGATCGCGCGCTATAGCGCGGAGACCCTAAGCTAGCGCCATCACGCAGCTTTTCCCTTGCGCGGTTTCGCGCGCGGCTTGCGCTCGGCAGGCTTGTTCTCAGCCAGGCTCTTGCGCAAAGCATCCAGAATGTTCACCACGGGAGCCGGCTTCTCCGCCTTCACCACCGTCACGCGCTCGCCTTTTTGCTTTTGCGCGATCAGGCGTGCGAGATTCGCTTTATATTCGTCGTGAAATTTGCCGAGCTCGAACTTCGCCGTGAGCGCATCGATGAGCTGCCCGGCGAGCTTGATTTCCTGAGCCGTGAATTTTTCCGAGCCGGTCTTTATTTCGGCGCCTTGTACCTCATCGGCGAAGAACATGGTATGGAGCATGAGCTCCTTGGCATCCGGCCGGATCACGACGACGTGCTCCCGGTTATGCATGGCGAGCTTGGCGATCGCGTACTGGCCGCGCTGCTTCATGGCCTCGCGCAGCAACGCGTACGGCTTCGTCACCTCGCCGTCGGGGAGCGCGTGATAGCTTTTATCGAGCAGCACGGGATCAAATTTTTCCGCCTTGACGAACTGAAGGATCTCCATCACTTTGGCCGTTTTGGGTGCGATCTTGTCCAACTCGGCCTGTTCCACCATCACGTATTCGTCCTTGTTCACTTCAAAACCTCGCACCAGATCCTCGCGCTTCAGCGGTTTGTCCTCGGCCTGGCAGAAATAAACCTCTTTTACGCGCGACATGTCCTTCTTGTGCAGCAGGTGAAACTGGATGGATTTTTCGCGTGCCGCCACCTGCAACCGAACCGGAAACGAAACCAGCCCAAAGCTGATGAAGCCTTTCCACACTGTCGCAGCCAATGTACACCTCCTCAATTTGGACTGCTCGCCGGTCAAATGAGTTTCGGAACCGGACAGCCGGTAGCGAAATCGAACACCGCGGCTCAGGGCGCGGCTACCGCAAACGGCCAGGAGCGGCCATTCGGCGGCAGTCCGGCGGGACTTCGGCGATCGTCCGGCGATGGACCGGCGATTGCACCGGAGCACCCGAGCTAAAACCCCGAGTCTAGAGCTTATTGTGGGATGCCTGAGCTAGGATTGCAATTGACTATGCGGACAATCTGGAAAGTTTTCATCGTTGCATGCTTCGGCGTGGCAGTCTGCTTCAGCCAGGAGATCACCATTCAAACGCCTCCCGCGCCGCCCGTGGTAGGTCCCCTGCTGCGCCCATTTCATTTGGAGAAGCGGATCGTCTCGCCGGCGAAGTTGACCAATACATTGCGCCTGCAATCGCTGATCCGCGCCGGCAATCTCTATTTGTCGGCGCAGGACGTGATCGCGCTGGCGCTCGAAAACAACGTGGACATCGCCATCCAACGCTACGGCCCCTTCCTGGCGCAGGAGGTGTTGCGGCGCGCCCAAGGTGGCGGCGCTCTGCGCGACATCGGGCAGCCTATCGCGCCCGGTCCCACCAGCGTGAGTTTGGAGGGAGTCAATGTAAATGCATCGAACTTGGCGGAAAACGGTTCCGGAGTAAACTCCGGCGGAGGCATCGTGGTCCAATACGGAGCCCAACCGCCGGCTTTAGACCCCATTCTGTACATCTACACAAACTTCGCCCATCAAACCTCCCCCATCAGCAACCCGATCACGACTGGCGTACCCACGCTGCTACTGGACACGCGAACTTACGCCGCGCAATACCAGCAATCGTTCCTCACCGGCACCTACGCGCAGCTAACTTACGGCAGCACTTGGAACCGCTATAACAGCCCTTACTATGGTGTGGACCCGTACACCACGGCTGACCTGGATCTGCAGGTGACGCAGAACCTGCTCCAAGGCTTCGGCATCGGCGTAAACAATCGAAATATCCGGGTAGCGAAGAACAACCTGAAGGTCAGCGACATCCAACTCAAGCTCCAGGTGATCACAACCGTATCGGCCGTCTTAAATCTCTACTGGGACTTGGTCAGCTTCGATGAAGACCAGCGCATCAAGCAGGAAGCGCTGAATACCGCACAACAGCTCTACGAAGGTAATCAACGGCAGGTAGAGCTGGGCACGTTGCCAGCCATCGAAGTGACGCGCGCCGCCGCCGAAGTCTCCGCTGCCAAAGAGGCGCTGCTTATCGCGCAGACCAACGTCGCGCAGCAGGAGACCGTGCTCAAGAACGCCTTAAGTAGAAACGGCATTGTGAGTCAGGAACTGGATGAGGTCCGCATCGTCCCGTTAGATCACATCACCGTGCCCGAGACAGAGGATTTGAAGCCGACGGCGCAGTTGATCGGCCTGGCGCTGGCGCAGCGCCCCGAGATCGCGAAGGCCAAGCTCAATATCGAAAGCAGCACGATCAACCTGGGCGGCTCCAAAAACTATCTGCTGCCGACGCTGCAAGCGTTCTTCGAATTGACCAACAACGGCCTCAGCGGCGCCGCCAACCCGGCGGCCGTTCCGTACGGCTTTTACGCGCCGCCGCAATACACCGGCGGCTACGGCAAGCTGCTCGGGCAAATCTTCGGCCGCGATTATCCCAATTACTCGGCGGGATTTTCCCTCAACATTCCCTTTCGCAATCGCGTGGCGCAAGCCGATTACGTGGCCGACCTTCTTAGCCTGCGCCAGAACGAACTCCAATATCAAAAGGCCGTCGCCCAGATTCGCGTGGATGTAAAGAACGCCGTGATCGGTCTCCAACAGGCGCGCGCACGATACGAAACCGCGGTGGCCACCCGATCGCTTGCGCAGCAGACACTCGAAGCCGAACAAAGTCGTTTTCGTTTTGGCGAGTCGACCATCGCCACGGTGGTCCAGGCGGAACGCGATCTGGCGACCGACCAAAGCGCGGAGGTGCAGTCCATGGCGAACTATACGCACGCCAAGATCGCCTTCGATGAAGCCGTGGGGCAGACTTTGGATGTCAACAACATCTCAATGGAGGAGGCCGCGGCGGGCCGCGTGGCCAGGGAATCGGCGATCCCCGCGTCGGCGCCGGAGAAGAAAGACTGAGGAGAACGCGAATGATCCCGCAAAAAACAATTTCGTCTCTCGCTGTCTTCAGTCTTCTGGCAACACAATGCTGGGCACAAGCCGTCCCTGAAGTGGAGAAGCCGCAGGGCCCGCTGCTGGTCCGGTCCTATAGGCCCGCCTCGGCTTCGCCGGTGAACTTGAGTAACTCGGATCACCTGCACAGCCTGATCCGTGCCGGTCAGCTGTACCTCACGGTCCAAGACGCGATCGTACTGGCGATTGAAAACAATATCGATCTCGAGGTAGACCGCTACGGACCCTTGGGTGCGCAATGGAATCTGGAGCGGGCCCAGGGCGGCGGACCTTTGCGCGGCGTCACCAATGGAAGCACACTAGTGAACCAGGTCACGAGCGGCCTGGGCGTTCTGGGTAGCGAAGTCGCCGCGGGACTTGCTAGCAGCAGTTCAGGCGGCGGCGGAGGGAGTTCGGGAGCTACGGTGACGCAGATCGGTCCCGTCACGCAAAATCTCGACCCGGTTCTTCAAAACGCCACGAACTTTTCCCACACCTCCTACCCGTATCCGAGCACCGTGGTCAGCATAACCCCAACGCTCGTGAGCACTCAGCACGTCATCGATTCCTTCGTGCAGCAGGGATTACTCTCCGGTGGTTACGTCCAGGTCACGGCCAATGAGACTTACTTGAAGCAGAATGCTCCGAGCGATTATCTGAATCCCGCCGTAGCGCCGGTGGTGTCAATCTATCTTCGCCACAACCTCCTGCAAGGCTTCGGCACCGGCGTCAACGGACGGTTTATCCGGGTAGCCGAAAAAAATATACAAGCTTCGAATGAAACGTTTCGATCGCAACTGTTGAATCTGGTGGCAAACGTTCTGAACCTGTATTGGGACCTGGTAACCGATGATGACGATCTGGCCGTACGCCAACGCGCGGTGAATCAGGCGCAGAAGTTCTACGACGACACGCGGCGGCAGATTGAGCTGGGGGTGATTCCGAGATTCGAAGCTTCGCGCGCGCAGTCGAACGTCACGAACAGCCGTCAACTGCTGGCGATCGCCCAAGCAACCGCGCAATATCAGGAGATCCTCCTGAAGAACGCCATCAGCCGCAATGGTCTGCAGGACGAGCTGTTGGACTCCGCGCACATTGTGCCGCTGGATCGCATCCAGGTTCCCGAGCAGGACAATCTGCCGCCGTTGCGCAATCTCGTGGCCACGGCGCTCGCGAATCGCCCCGACGTTGCGCTAGACAAGATCAACGACGAAACCTCGGAAATCTCGGCGCTGGGAACAGCCAATGGGCTTCTGCCGAGCCTGCAAGCGTGGGCGGCCGTGAGTGCCACCGGGCTTTCCGGAACCAACGCTCCGTTCGAAGGCCTCGCCGCTTTGCCTTACTACCGAGGAGGCTTGAGCAACGCGCTCGGGCAGGTGTTTCGCGATGACTTCCCCAGCCGCCGCGTCGGGGCTTTGTTCGGCGGCACCATTCACAATCAGGTGGCGCAAGGCGACTACGGCATCGACCAATTGCAGCTACGGCAAGGCGATCTGGTGGAGCGCCGGAACATGAACCAGATTGTTGTAGACATCTCCAACGAGACGGTGGCGCTGCGCCAGGCACGGGCGCGCTACTCGCAGGCGGTGGACTCGCGCAAACTGCAAGAGGAGCTGCTCGAAAAAACGCAGCAATCGTTTTCCTTCGGCGCGGCGACCATCAGTGACGTGGAAGGCGCGCAAACCGCGCTCGTCGCGGCGCAGGAAACCGAGGTTACATCCGCATCGGCCTATAGCCACGCCCGCATCGCCCTGGATCAGGTGTTGGGGCGAACGCTCGAT
>JASIGB010000213.1:0-3781 GCA_030045355.1 Bryobacteraceae bacterium | reverse complement strand
GCTCGTCCTCGCAGACCGTTTTCGACGTGCCTTTCGGCCCGGGAATCACCACGGGCGCGATCTCCTCGGCGAAGAACCCGGCCTTCTGCGCGGCGGCGGCTTTTTGCTGGGACCAGAGCGCGAACTTGTCCTGACTCTCGCGGTCGATCTTGTAATCTTCCGAGACGTTCTCAGCGGTTTCGGCCATCGAATCGGTGCCGTACTTGGCCTGCATCACCGGATTGATGAAACGCCAGCCGAGCGTGGTGTCATAGATCTGCGCGTCGCGCGCGAACGGCGCCGTGGCTTTGCCCATCACGAACGGAGCGCGGCTCATGCTTTCGACCCCTCCCGCGATGGCGAGCGACATTTCGCCCACCCCGATAGCGCGTGCCGCAGCCGCCACTGCCTCCATGCCGGACGCGCACAACCGGTTCACCGTCACGCCCGGCACGCTGTGCGGAATGCCGGAAAGCAGCAGCGCCATGCGCGCGACGTTGCGATTGTCTTCGCCCGATTGGTTGGCACAGCCCATAATCACTTCGTCGACCGTGGCAAAGTCGCTCTTGGGAAACTTGGCGCGCAGCGTGGAGAGCGTGTGAGCGGCGAGATCGTCCGCACGCACCGCGGAAAGCGCTCCGGCGTAGCGTCCGATGGGCGTCCGCACGCCTTGGCAGATGTAGGCAATTGGCATAATCGATTGGATTCTGAAGGCGCGGTCTGCGATGCAGCAGCGCTTCTTTGATTTTACCCCGTTACGCTGCGGAGATTCCCAGGAAACGCTACCGTAGCAGGAAGGAGTCTGCTTAGCAGAGATGGTTCCAAACATCTTGTACAAATATGTCGCACCGGGGCGAGTCGACATACTCTCTCAGAAGAGAATTCGATTCACTCAGCCTTGTTTCCTGAATGATCTGTTCGAATTTCGACCAGGGATGCCAATGCCCCGGCCGGAGGGCCCCGGGCACTTCGAGGCGAGGATCGCAAAAGAGCGTGACGAAGCTTATCGGGACAGGTCACGACTGTTCGGAGTTTTGTCGCTGACCTCCAACCCAACGTCAATTCCCATGTGGGCGCACTACGCTGCCACGCATGCAGGCTTTGCGATCGGGTTCGAGACGGCCAGCGAACCATTCACGCGAGCGATAGCAGCGAATAAGCTGCGGCCCGTCAGGTACCAACAGGATCGGGTGAGCCTTACAAGAGGATCGGGCGGCCAGCCGTGGATTCATCCTGACAGCATTTTCCTAACGAAGAGCCCTGATTGGGAATATGAGCAAGAATGGCGGTGGCTGGAGTGCTGCGATCCCAAAGATTACGCGGAACTTGTCGCTAGTCCCGGTGGCGAGCTACTATATCTGCGCCCAATCCCGTCCCAATGTATTCGACAAGTCGTGGTCGGCTATCGCGCACCCCACACGCTCGTCGAATCCTTACAGGCGTTGAGGCTGACACCCGAATACTCGCATTTGGAGCTTCTGAAGATAGCACTCAACGAGAGCTGTTACAGGTTGGACATCGAACCGCTGACATAGCAACCGCTCGGCGCCGACACCGCGCCGCCATCCCCATTCCTTTGACAGACTATTCCTTATGAAGCATAATTGAGTCCTGCCTTGGGAGGTGGAGTACACCGCCGAGTTCGGCACATGGTGGGATCAGCTCGCCGAAGCTGAACAGATCAAGGTGGACGCCATGGTTCGATTGCTGGAGGAATCTGGTCCCGATCTCGCGTTTCCAATGAGCTCGGACGTAAAGGGCTCGCGATACTCCCGTATGCGCGAGCTCCGTATCCAGGCGAAAGGTGACCCGCTGCGCATCCTCTACGCGTTCGATACCCGCCGGGTAGCCATCCTGCTGATAGGAGGCAGCAAGAAGGGGAAGGACCGCTGGTATAAAGTCAATGTGCCGCGCGCCGACAAGCTATACGCCGCGCATCTCCAGGAGCTAAGAAGGGAAGCAAAACGGAAGGCGAAGAACGATGGCTAAAAAGTTTAGTGAACTACGCAGTAAGATGTCGCCGGCGGCCCGGGCGGCAAGCGAAAGAGAGTTTCGGCGGCTCGTCGAAGAGATGCCGTTAAGGCAACTACGCGCCGCTCGCGCCCTCACGCAGGAGAGCCTGGCCAATACGCTCGGCGTTCGGCAATCCGAGATTTCGAAGATTGAGAAGCGAACTGATCTGTATCTAAGTACGCTTGCGAGCTACATCCGGGCGATGGGCGGAGAATTGGAGCTTCGCGCTGTCTTTCCCCGAGGAGAAATCGTGCGGATTAATCAATTTTCGCGTTCGGAAGCTACCGCGTCCCGGAAGAAGAAAGGCGCCTAGCCACGGATCTGCTGGGAAAGCTCCACCGCTAGCCGCAACCCGATCAGCGGAAGCTCAGGCACGAATTCGTCGAACAGATTTTCCTCCTCGAACAGGCGCCCGAAGCCGCCCGTCGCGACGATCAGCGGCGGGTCGTTCGCGAAACGTTCCGAGGTGATCGAAGCCGCAAGCGATCGCACCGTAAAGAGCGCGCCGTAATACAAGCCGGATTGAATGCTTTCGACCGTCGAGCGTCCTAGAACTTCGGCCGGACGCACGATCTCCACCGTCGGCAGCCGCGCCGTCTTCGATTCCAAAACCTCCATCGAGGTATTGAGTCCCGGCGTGATAACGCCGCCCAGATATTCTTTCTCTTTCGTGACGGCGCAAAGCGTGGTGGCGGTGCCGAAGTCGACGATCAGCACATTGCGGCCGGGAAAGCGCGCCACGGCGCCGATGGCGTTCGCGATCTTGTCGGCGCCCACTTCCAGTGGATTACGATACCGGATCTTCAATCCGGTCCGGGCGCCGGGCTGCAGCAGGAACGGCTCAAAGCGAAAATATTTTCGGAAGCTGTTGCGCAGCGAGTGCACAGCGTCCGGCACCACTGAACAGATGGCGGCCATCGTAATGTGGTCCGGGTCGATGCCATTCTCGCGCAGCGTGGCGCGAAAGAACGTACCGAACTCGTCGGAGGAGGCGCGGATGCTCGATGTGCGGCGAAAGGTGAGCTTGAGATCCTCGCCGTCCCAGACTCCGCCGAAAATTTGTGTGTTGCCGATATCCAGGGCCAGGAGCATGAATCAATCATGCTCCGGCACGGGGACATTGTCGATCAGGCGCACGCCGTCGAGGAACGCCGCGGCGAAGCGCCGGCCCCAGCGCTCTTCCACGTAGTCCACTTGAAACCCTCCCGCTTCGAGCGTCGCGCGCGCTTCGGACACATCGGCCGCCGAGGTCAGAACGCGGAATAACGACGCGGCCTTCTCACGAGAACAGGGCGATAGCAACGCGTTTCGCGAGCTTTTAGCGAGTCCCGACGGCTCGCGCACGGTCGGGCAGGGAATAATCTCAGTGGGAATGAAAAAATCCCGGACCATTTCCTGGATGGTCCTCAATTGCTGAAAATCTTTTTCGCCGAAATAGGCGCGATCCGCACGAACGATGTTGAGCAGCTTTAAAACCACCGTCCTCACGCCGGAAAGAAAGCCCGGCCGGAACGCCGCCTCCATGATTTCATTGCCGCGGGATTCGATCCGTAAACGGTATCCACCCGGATACATCTCGGCGGCCGTGGGCACGATGATTTCGTCGGCGCCTAGGCCCTCGAGTAGCGCGACATCACGATCGAGCGTGCGCGGGTAACGCGCCAGGTCATTCGGATCGTTGAACTGCGACGGGTTCACGAAGATGCTGACGACCACGATCTCGTTCTCGCGGCGGCAGCGCTCAACCAGCGAAGCGTGGCCGCGGTGCAGCGCTCCCATGGTGGGCACG
>JASIGB010000212.1:0-4848 GCA_030045355.1 Bryobacteraceae bacterium | reverse complement strand
GTTGAACCTTACGTATGCCACCCGAAATTCATTGAGAGTGGTGGGATTGAAAGTGTGAGTCTCCTGCGCGATGAACTGCTTGCTCGCCTCAGGACTCGTTTGTCCGAAACCGGGCAAGGTAGAGCCCAGGAACGGCAGCGTGTTGCTTGTAAGGTCATGCTGGATGAATATCGTGCCCCATAGACTGTCCTTATTGCCGAAGGTCTGATCGATGCGCGCAATCCCTTGCTCAAAATGCTGTACCTCGAGGGGATTGAACGAGTACTCGTTTGTCCCGAAATTCGGAAGCGGGACATACTTGGTCAGCAGCGAGACTGCAAGCGGATTGAAGTCCGCCGTGGGAATGTGACCGGTCGGAAAAAGAACATTATATGGCGTTCCCGCCGGATAAGTCGCCCCATTCTCACCCTGCAGCGCGATGGGGGAAGCTGCTGTGGAGGAGGCGATATCGGGAAAGTAGCCGTTGCGCTGGGCCTGGGAAAAAACCACCGTCGTATTGGAGGTCGCGTTGGTGTCAGGCGAGCGATTGTGCATGCCCTGGTAGGACACGAAGAAGAACGTCTTGTCCTTCACGATTGGCCCGCCAAATGTCCCGCCATACTGGTTCTGATGGAATATTGGCGTGGTTACCTGGAAAAAGTCCCGCGCGTTCAGGAACGTATCGCGGTAAAACTCAAACGCATCCCCGTGAAACTGATTGGTCCCGCCCTTGATGATCGCGTTTAGAATGCTGCCCGAGTTTCGGCCGTATTCAGGGTTGATGGTGCTCTCGATTAGGTTGAACTGATCGATCGCGTCCGGGCTGGGAGTGATCAGGGGAGCGTTGAGCCGAAGATCCATGGTGTCGGCCCCGTTGATCAGGAACGAATTCTGCTGGCTGGTGCTGCCATTAGTCGCGTAAGTTCCGGTATAGTCGCTGGCGGCCACCACTCCGGGCGCCAACTGCTGTAACTGAGTCCAGTTGCGGCCCAACAGCGGCAAATCCACGATCTGGGTGGCATCGATGACCGTGCTCAGTTGGGTGGTGCTGGTTTCCACCTGGGTGGGAGAGGCTTCCACCTGCACCGACTGTGTGATCTCGCCCACCTCCAATGCGACTGGCAGGTTGTAAATTTGGTTGACGGCCAGCGGGATGTTGTGAGCGGTGTAGGTGCGAAAACCCGCTTTGGTTATTGTCACGTCGTAGCTGCCGGGCGGCAAGGAAAGAAACTCATAGCTTCCGTCATCGCCAGTCATCACCGCTGTCGAAACTTGGGTCTGAATGTTTGTGGCTTTGACCTCTGCTCCCGGCACCCCCGCGCCGGAGGGATCGGTTACGGTCCCGCGAATATGGGCGATGACTTCTTGCGCCGGAAGATTCCAAAGCATGGCCATGCCGAGCGCAAGGACCGCCCAGCCAATCAGCGTGAATTTTCGCATTTTCCCCTCTCTAATTCGCCCGGGTCCTCGACCACGCCGGAACCACCGGCGCACAGGCCTAAGGCGTCGCAGTTGTCATTTATTGGCCGGAATGTCTCGGCTCTCACAGTCCTTAGAAGAAGCACCCGACCGCAGCTTAATTCGAGACACCGCAGCTTGCTCTCGAGTTTCACGATTAATAGCACCTCCAGTACCAAACCAGGCAGTTGCGGGGCGAGAGACACCTCTACTGGATAACAAGGACTTACATTCTAGCGATGTGGCGGACTGATACGCTTTCTGGTAGCGCTGCCGGTGGACTTCCATAATCGGGAAGAGTACCAACCTCAAGGTGGGTCTAGGATGAGCACCATTTCGAAAAACCCGCCGGCCATCGAGACGTAGTGTGCCGCTAGGCGCGCTGGCCCTATAATTCGTAAAAGGACTGGTGTTTCCTTTCGGCCATGCGTAAACGGGTGATGTTCGGATCGGCGGTGCTGCTATTGAGCATCCTGGCGTCGCTGGTGGTTTTGCAGGGCTCCTTTAATCTGGGCGCCGCGGCGCCCACCACCATCCAGGAAACATACCTGTTCTGGGCCGTTTCGACGCTGATTTTCATTTTGACGGTGATGCTGGGGTTCATGCTGTTCCGCACCGTCGTCAAGTTGTACATCGAGCGGCAGGCCAACCGCCCGGGTTCGCACATCAAATCCAAGCTGATCGGCGGCGCGCTCGCGCTGAGCGTGCTGCCCATTTTCTTTCTGGTGCTGTGGAGCGTCTCGGTATTGAACCGGAATCTGGACAAATGGTTCAGCCTGCCGGCGCAGACGATGAAGATCGATTTGCAGCAGATCGCGCCCGCGCTGCATCAGGAAGTGAATGACAAGATCACCGCGCAGGCGCATTGGCTGGCGGCGCAGCCGGTCCAGAGCGCCGACGCCTATGAGCGGTTCTGCATGGAGAATCAGATCGAAACCGCTATGGTGGAACACGCCGACGGCAGCCGCCGGATGCTGTGCTCGGTTTCCTCGACGCGCCATGGCGAACTGTACACGGCCAGTATCCGGACCGATGAAGGCAAGCTGGTGATTGAGGCGCGGATGCCCCTGGATCTGGCGGCCAAGCAGCGCGAGATCGATCGCACGGTGGCCGAATACGATCGGCTATCGGTGGACAAGAAAGCCTTCCGCCGTTTGTACCTGTTGCTGCTGTCTCTAATCACGCTGTTCATTTTGTTTTTCGCCATCTGGATCGCCCGCTATATGGCGGGACAGATCAGCACGCCCATCACGGCGTTGCTGGGCGCGGCCGGGCAGATTCGCAAAGGTAACTTGAGCTATCGCGTGAGAGTGGATGCCATCGACGAAATGGCGACGCTGGTGCGGGCGTTCAACGAAATGACGGAGGCACTGGAAACCAACAGCAAGGAGCTGGAAGCCCGGCGGCGGTTCACCGAAGCGATCCTCGAAAGCATTCCCACGGGCGTGATTTCGTTGACGTCGGACGGACGCATCCAGCGCGTGAACCGCGCCTTGCTCGGCATCTTTTCCGAGGATCAAGTAGCGCGCGCGGCGCGGCTGAGCGATCTGTTCTCGCGCGAAGACACCGCCGAGATCCGCTATCTGATGAATCGCGCGCGGCGCACCGCCGTGGCCGGCACGCAGATCGAGTACAAGGCCGAACGGCGCGTGCTGCACCTGTCGCTGACCGTGGCGGCGCTCGACGAATTGCGCAGCTCGGGCTTTGTGCTGGTGGTGGAAGATACCAGCGAGCTGTTGCGCGCGCAAAAGGCCGCGGCCTGGCAGGAAGTGGCCCGGCGCGTGGCGCACGAGATCAAGAACCCCCTCACGCCGATCGCGCTGTGCGCCGACCGCATCGCGCGGCAGTTGGGCAAGGCCGGGCAGACCGCCGATACGCGCCGCATCCTGGAGGAGTGCTCGGCCACCATCGCGCGCGAAGTGGAAAGCCTGCGAACGCTGGTCGACGAGTTCTCGCAATTCAGCCGCTTCCCGGCGGCGCAGCCGGTTCCTTCGGACTTGAATCAAATCCTGGAGAACGCGTTGTGCGTATTCGAAGGACGGCTGGATGGAATTCGATTGGAAAAAGATCTAGCGCCGGAATTGCCTCTGGTGCGTGTGGACCGCGAGCAATTCAAACGAGTGGTGGTGAACCTGGTGGACAATGCCGCCGAAGCGATGCAGGATTCGCTGGTGAAGTGCCTGTTCATCGGAACGCGATTGACGGAACCCGAAATGGTGGAATTGATCATCGCCGACACCGGCTGCGGAGTTTCGCGGGAGGATAAGGAAAAGCTGTTTCTGCCTTATTTTTCGACGAAGGGCCGGGGCACGGGGCTGGGCCTGGCGATTGTGAACCGCATTCTCGCCGATCACGAAGCCAGCATCCGCGTGGAGGACAACATTCCCATGGGGGCGCGGTTTATTGTGGAACTGCCTGTGCGCACGGCCGGGGAGTCAGAAGCTAAGGCCGATGGCAAGGCAGGCACAACTCCAGGCGTTCCCGTGGAGAGCCATTCGTGAAGCCAGCGCGGATCCTGATTGTCGATGACGAGCCTCTGATCCGGCAATCGCTCGCCGGCGTCCTCGATGACGAAGGCTACCAGACGTACGCGGTGGCGAGCGGCGAGGAGTGTCTGGCCGAAATCGCGCGCAACGCCTACGACCTCATTCTCCTCGACGTGTGGCTGCCGGGAATTGACGGGCTGGAAACGCTGCACCGTCTTCAAGAAGTCGCATTTGCCAACCGCCCGGTGGTGGTGATTGTCTCCGGCCACGGGACCATTGAAACCGCCGTGAAGGCCACCAAGCTGGGAGCCTTCGATTTCCTGGAGAAGCCGCTCACCATCGAAAAAGTGATCGTGGTGGTGAAAAACGCCCTGCAGCAACGCAAGCTCGCCCTCGAAGTGGAACGGCTGAAGGAAGAAGGGCGGCGCGGGCTGGAGATTATCGGCGAAAGCGTCTCAATGAAGGCCCTGCGGCAGCAGCTCACGCTGATGGCGGGCACCAACGGACGGGTGCTGATTTATGGCGAAAGCGGCAGCGGCAAGGAACTGGTGGCGCATGCGATTCATTCGAGCAGCCCGCGCGCGGCCGAAGCGTTCGTCGAAGTCAACTGCGCCGCGATCCCGGAGGACCTGATCGAGAGCGAGCTGTTCGGGCATCGCAAAGGCAGCTTTCCCGGCGCCACCGAGGACAAGACCGGCAAGCTCCAGAAGGCCGATGGCGGAACGTTGTTCCTGGATGAAGTGGGCGACATGAGTCTGAAGACCCAGGCCAAAGTGCTGCGCTCGCTCGAAGAGCAGCGTTTTGAGCCGGTGGGCGCGGACACTTCGATTCAGGTGGACGTACGCGTGGTGGCCGCGACGAACAAGAATCTGGAGGAAGAGATCGAGCGCGGGAACTTTCGCGAGGATCTGTTCTACCGCTTGAA
>JASIGB010000001.1:0-3125 GCA_030045355.1 Bryobacteraceae bacterium | reverse complement strand
TGACTCCCCAAGAACCGGGCTGCTTCGGCAGCCCGGTTTTTTTTGGTGGCGACGACACCCCCCTCACCCGCTGGCCCGGATCACCAGTACTATACATCCCGTTCTATAACTTTCAAGTAACACATACCTCACAGTCGATCACTTAAAGGCGATAAATGACAATCAAGCAGCATAAATCGCGGATTGAGCGGTTTTTTTTCTTGCATTACTTCAGTAACGGTGGTACTATCGCCCTTAAAGTTTTTTTCCTAGCACTCGCTGGCGCGGTCCGGCGAAGGTTGGTTCGCGGCACCACTCCCGGAGTAGCTTTCGGGCCGAACTACGCCCCACTCTAGGCGGGGCCCCACTGTTATACCCCTCGCTCCTAATGGCAGGAGTGTCTATTCGAGGTCCTATTAGATGAGACTGCATTCACTGCATGGCTCCGGAGCCGAAAGGAGAAGCCTTTTACTTTCCCCAGGTTACTTCACCCCTAGCATATTCGCGAATGTAGTGACCGATACGGCCGGCCATGAAGCGCGGCTGGCTGAGGCTCAGAGACTCCGGGGCAAAATCGCAGTTCAGGAGAACGCCATCCCCGCCTCGGAACTCTCGCCTGACGGTCGTCACGTGCAACCGGCTGATCGGCATAGCTGGCACCTGCTGACATTGGACGCCCATGGACGAGTGGCGGCCTGCATGAGGTATCACGCGCATGCAAGCGACGCCAGGTTTGAAGACTTATCGATCTGCGATTCCACGCTGGCTCAGTCGGAAGATTGGGGCGCTCCGTTGCGCAGTGCCGTGGAAGCCGATCTCCGGCAAGCCCGGCGGCGAGGATGGTCCTACGTGGAGCTCGGAGGCTGGGTTATCTCCGAAGCGATGCGCTGTACCACCGAAGCGCTCCGGATGATCGCCAGCGCTTATGCCTTTGCTCAGTTGTGCGGCGGGGCGATGGGGATCACCACCGCCAGCACGCGCCGCTGTTCGGCGGCAATTCTGAAGCGTATCGGCGGGCAACCGCTGCGAAGCCGCGGAGTGGAACTGCCTTCGTTCTTCGACACGCATTATTGCTGCCACATGGAGGTGTTGCGTTTCGATTCCTCGCGGCCCAATCCGCGTTACCGGCATTGGATGGACGCCTGCCGTACGCGGCTCGAAGATGTGCGCGTCATCTGCCGGGAGACCGCGGACACCGGGGCTGCCGGCGAGCCGGAGTTCGACGCGGAGGCGATTGAGGAAGTGGCATGATACACGCCGGGCAGATCATTGCCGGCAGCCTTCTCGCCAGCTGCCTGGCGAGTTTCGCCTGGGCCATGCGCCGGTTCTTCGTGCAGCCGGCGGGCCTGACTGGAGGCATGCAGGCGATCCAGTATTGCGGCATTGTTTTCGGGCTGCTGCACATCGCGGCCATCGCGACCACATGGGGAATTTCGCTAGGGCGCGGGAGCGCTGGAGTCGTGTTGTATCTCGCCGCATTGGGACTTTTCTGGTGGGCCATCCGCGCGAGCCTGGGCCGGCCTTTGTCGGCCGCCTTTTCGCCGGACCTGCCCGCACATCTGGTGGCTCACGGTCCGTATAAGCTGGTCCGGCATCCCTTGTACTGCTCCTATCTGCTGTGCTGGCTGGCCGGATGGGTGGTCACCGCGCGCCTGTGGCTGGCGCCGACCGTTGCAGTGATGCTGGTAATTTACCTGGCGGCGGCGCGCCAGGAAGAAAAAAAATTTATGCGCAGCCCTCTAGCCGAGTCTTACGTGAGATATCGCGCCCGCACCGGGCTGTTGGTTCCCAATCCTCTCAAGCTATTTTCGAGCGGAAGAGAGCGGCTTTCCCAAACTACGGCGTGAGCGACCATGAGGCTCGCCTGGTACAACATCACGCACGATCGCATGCGCTTTGCGGTCACGGTGCTCGGCATTACGTGCGCAGTTTTTCTGATGATCTTTCAGGGCAGCATTCTGCTGGGGTTTTTGCGCGCCGCTTCGAAGATTATCGATTCCACCGCCGCCGATCTTTGGATCACCGGCCGCGGCGTGCAATGTTTCGAGTTCGCCGTTCCCATTGAGCGCCGTTTTGCCGATCTGGCGCGCGGCGTGCCCGGCGTCGTCTCCACCAGCCGCATCTGCACCAGCCTGGTGCAGTTCCGAAAAATTGACGGCAGCCAGCAGCAGGTAGCCCTGGTCGGCGCCGAGGCCGCGAGCGGCGCGCGCCTGCCGATCCCTTCCCTCACAAGCAGCGCTGTGGCCATGACACCCGACTCGCTGGTAGTGGACTCGAGCAACGCCCAAATGCTCGACATCGCGCGCAACCTGCCCCTGGAAGTAGAGATCAACGATCAACGCGCTCGCGTGGTGGGCAGAACGTCGGGATTCAGCTCGTTCCTGGGCAGTCCGTACGTTTTCACTTCGTACACCGATGCCTCGCGCTACTTGAATCTGCGGCCGGACGAGACCATGTTCATCCTGGTGCGCGTCGCGCCGGGCTTCTCCATCGAAAATGTGAAGCGCCGGCTCCAGGCCCGGCTGCCCGATGTGGTGGTCTCCACGCGCCAGGAATTCGGCCGGCGGGCGCAGATTTATTGGGCCTCGCAAACCGGCGCGGGCGGCGCGATCCTGGCCGCGGCAGTGCTGGGCTTCTTTGTCGGACTCGCCATCGTCTCACAGGCGATCTACTCGTCCACTATGGAACACATCGAGGAGTTCGCCACTCTCAAGGCGCTCGGAGCCAGGTCCGGGTACATCGTGCGCGTCATCGTCGCGCAGGCTTTTCTCGCGGGATTGGGTGGTTATCTGGCGGGCGTCATCGCCGCCAACCCGCTGATCGGGGCCGCCCGGCCGCACATTCCCTGGATCTCCACGCCCTGGTGGCTTCCCGCCGGCGTCATTATTCCCGCTCTCGCCATGTGCGTTCTGGCTTCCATTCTCTCGGTGAAGGCCGCCATTACCGTGGAGCCGGCCAAGGTGTTTCGTGCCTGAACATTCATTAGCCGTGGAAAATGCGAGCGTCTCGTTCGGATCGGCCGGCGCTCGTGTGCAAGCCTTGAGTGGCGTCTCCTTGCAGTTTGCTCCCGCCACATTGACGCTGGTAATGGGACCCTCCGGCAGCGGGAAAACCACACTGCTTTCGTTGCTCGGATGCCTGATGAC
>JASIGB010000211.1:0-16754 GCA_030045355.1 Bryobacteraceae bacterium | reverse complement strand
GTGAAATACGGCCTGGCATCCTATCTCTGGACTCGCGACGTCACGCGCGCGCACCGCATGGCGCTCGCGATGGAAGCCGGTATGACCTGGATCAACAGCCATAACGTGCGCCATCTGCCCACGCCATTTGGAGGCGTGAAATCCAGCGGCACGCATCGCGAGGGCGGCGAGCACTCCTTCGAGTTTTATACTGAACTCAAACACATCGCAGTCCCTTTGGGATCGCACGCGATTCCAGGATTTGGTAAGAAGTGACCGGAAAAGGCTAACTTATGTCTTCATTCCCTCGCGTCATTCGTATCGGCCACGTCATACTGTCGGTGGCTGACATTGCCGCGTCGCGCCATTTCTACGTCGATCTGCTCGGTCTCAACGTGGTTCACGAAGACGACCGCGCGTTGTACCTGCGCGGCGTCGAAGATCGTGAGTGGAGCCTGAAGCTGGAACTGGGCAATGACATTGGCGTCCGGCAGCTCGCCTACAAAGCCGGCTCCGAAGCCGCACTGGATGAAATCGCCGCCATCGCGCAATCCCAGGGCCTTCCCCATCGCTTCGAATCTGAGCGGGACCGCCCGCGCATCCTGCGCCTGCAGGATCCGTTCGGCTTTCCCATCGCGTTCTACTACGAATCGATCAAGCATCCCTGGCTGCTCCAGCGCTTCGATCTGCATCGCGGCCCGGGCATCCAGCGAATCGATCACATCAACGTTCTTTCGCCGCAGGTGAAGCAGCTCACCGATTGGTACCAGAAACATCTCGATTTCCGGCTCACCGAATACACCGAAGACGACACCGGCCGCGTCTGGGCCACCTGGTTGCAGCGCAAGGGCCACGTCCACGATTTGGCCACCACCAACGGCTCCGGGCCGCGGCTGCATCATTTCGCGTATTGGCTGCCCGACGGCGCGCGGGTTTCGCAGCTCTGCGACATTCTCGCGGGCGCCTTTGAAACCGATCGCATCGAGCGCGGTCCCGGCCGTCACGGCATCACCAACGCGTACTTTCTCTACTTGCGCGATCCCGACGGGCACCGCATTGAGCTCTATACGTCGGATTACCTGAGCGTCGATCCCGATTTCGAGCCCATCCGCTGGAACCTGCACGATTCGCGCCGGCAAGCGCTGTGGGGCGGCCACGCGCCGAAGAGTTGGTTCCTCGAAGGCAGTCTGGTCGAGGCGTTTGACGGCGGGTGGGTCAAAGTGGAGGAGTCCGAGCTCCAGGGCCTCCCGGCCTACGTCAGATAAAGCAGCAAAAAATTGCGTCCCGCCGTGCCTTCCGTCCCGTACTCCTCACTAGAGATGCTGACGGAGGCGAACGCGGAACCTCAGCCGAAGGTGCAAACGGCGCCGGAGATGGCTTTCGCCGATGCGCTGCGGGCCAATCAGTCCATGGTGTTCAGCCTGGCGTACCATTTTTTGCGGGATCGGGGCGCGGCCGAGGAAATCGCGCAGGACGTATTTTTGCAGCTTTATCGCAAGTTCGATCGATTGGATTCGCCGCGGCATGTGGTCTTCTGGCTGCGAAAAACCACCAGCCACCGCTGCATTGACTACGCGCGGAAGCGCGGCGCGCATTATACGATCGCCTTGGGCGATACTGCGGAGCCGTCGGTCGCCGAGGATCGCGGCGATCCTTTGCTGAACCGCCGCTTGCGCCAGTTGATCGCGACGCTCGCGGAGAAGCCGCGCATGGCCGTGGTGCTGCGCTATCAGGAAGACTTGACACCGGAAGAAATCTCGGAAGTTCTGGACATGCCCGTGCGGACGGTGAAGAGCCATCTGCACCGGTCGCTCGCCATCCTGCGCGAAAAGATCGAGCGGAGTATGGGAGACATTCGTTGATGAACGATTTTGAAAAGCAATTAAGGGATACGCTGGGTCGCAAGGAGCCGCCGGCCTGGTTCGAAGCGAAGGTTCTCGCTCGCGCCACGGCGCGGGGTCCCAGGTTCGGGTTACTGCGCTGGGTAGTGGCGACAGGTTCGGCCTTCGCCATCGCCGCCGGCCTGTGGACCGACCATCAAACCGCCATGCGCGAACGGGTTCAGGGAGAAGCCGCCAAGGCGCGCCTGGAACTCGCGCTCAAAATCACGGCCGCGCAACTCGCGAAGATTCAGAAGACCATGCGCGCTTCTACGGAGGAAGAATGATCAAACTGGCAGCCCTGGCTTGTATCGCGCTTGCGCCACTCGCGGCGCAAGACATTAAGATCCCGCCTAGCGTGGAGCGGCTCGCGTCGAAGGCCAGCGACGTGGTGGACGTCACCATGGACTCGAACCTGCTTCAATTGGCCAGCCGCTTTCTTTCGGACAAGGATTCCGACGACGCCCAGGTAAAGAAGTTGATCGCGGGTTTGAAAGGCATCTACGTCCGTAGCTATGAATTCGAAAAGACCGGCGAATACCAGGAATCGGACGTTGAGCCGATTCGCGCGGCGTTGCGCAATCCAGCCTGGTCGCGCATCGTCGGCGTCCGCAGCCAGAAGTCCGGTGAAAATGCCGAAGTGTACGTGAAGACCGGCAACAACAAGATCGGCGGGCTAGTGATCTTATCTACCGAACCGAAGCAACTGACCATCGTCAGCATCGAGGGCAGCATCGATCCGGACCAACTGAACGAGCTCGGCGGACATTTCGGAATCCCGAAAGTGGAAACTCACAAGGACAAAGACAAATAGTCAGGAGCCGACCGGCTGCTGTTCCACGCCCTTTGCTTTGCGGCTGCGCTTCATCCATTGCTTTACCTGAACCGCGCTTCCGGCGGCGCAGAGCACGATGAATACCGGCATGATCCATTCGGTAAGGGGCGCTTTGGCGATGCGCAGGATTGCACGTCCGAAATGGATGGCCAGCAGGCCGATGAGCGTAAAGCGTAGAGACCGCGCCAGGAAGACGAAGCTCAGTAGGCGCTTGCGAGGATATTCGAAAGCGCTCGCGCTGGCGATGACCAGCGTGAACGGAAACGGAGGCGGAGCCAGGCAAGCGGTAGCGATCGCGATTCCGGCCCGCTGGCTCATTTTGCGCTCGAAATACTCGAAACGGTGGGGTTTCATCATTTTTTTCAGCCCCTCTTCGCCGCCTTTGCGGCAAACCGCGTCGAGCAGCACTACGCCGAGCGTGGAGCCAGCCGCGGCCATCACGATATACCAGGGCAGATGGGCATGATCGCGGGCCGTGAGCACCACGAGTAGCAAATCGTTTCCGAATGGCAGAAAGAGGAAAGAGGAATCGGCGATTCCCAGGATCAAAAGGCCGAATGCTCCGAGATGAATCAGCCAGACCAGGAAATGTTCAACTGCGGCGTGCACCCTTGTTGGATGCCTGCATCGCGCGGGATGTGACGAAAGGTGTCAAAGAACCACGTGGTTCCTGGTCTGGCTCTCGGGTTGCACGTGACCACGGCGAGAGGCAGGAATGAAAACCTATCGTGTAACCTTTATGCAACGGACCGGCGCGAGCGGCGAACCATCGGAGCGCCCAACGGATTACGTGGCGATCGATCTGGCGGATGGCGTGGTTATCGACAAGCAATTTGTCGAGCGGACCGAGCCGGAGGCGATGCACGTGGAGGAATCGCTCGAAGAAGACGACAGCTTCTTGAGCGTCGGGTCTGAAGCCTGGGATTACTCGGTGGCGAACGGCCGCGAAGACGAATTCATTGCGGCGCTGGAGAATTCGCAGATGGTGATGGAGTATGTACGGCTCGTTGGCCAGCCTTCGCCCATCGAGCCGTGATCTGGCAGGCGCCTATCTAGCGGCTTGCGCGGCCTGCATCCTGGCGCGCATGTTTTTCATCATCTCGCGGGAGCTTTCGGAGCGCTGGCGGCCGTTGGGGGTGGCGTCGATCAGCTTTTCGAGATTCATGGCAAATTGTGGGGCCACTGCCGCGCGAATCTCTCCCAGCAGCGGCTCGATTTTCGCGAACACGCCGATATGCTCGCCGTTCGCGTCGGTGAAAAGCTCCAGGCTGATGGCGCCCCGGTTCACCAGCGCAGCGGCCATGTCCCAATAAGTCACCACCATGCGTAGATGGCCGCTGTGCTCGCCGAACATGGCGGCTTGAAAGTCGGCCAGCGATTGCGGGTTGAACTCCGCAAAATACCAGTTGCGGGCCGTACGCATGGTTTCCTCACGGCGCAACTCATACAGCTTCAGAATAAGTTCTGCTTCATCTTGAATCGACATGGAATGACTCCTTGTTAGGGATTTCAAGCGCTCCAGCGCGCTTTTGCCAGTTTAGCAAAAGGCCGAAATTCGTTTGTGGCCGACTCGAACTGAGCGGCGTCATCGACCCGCCAAGACCCCGCTGGGTGTCACAACAGCGGTTTGATCGCCGTCCTGGAAGATGTAGCCAAGGCGTATGTTACTTATTGAATGAGATATGGAGTCTTTTCAATCGCAGATTGCTACTGAGCTACCGAGAGCAGGCTCAGGTATGAATACGCAGCGTCTGGCCTCCATCGCTGCGATCGCCCTGGCGGGCTTCCTAACCGCTCCCCTCGCCGCTGCTCCCCGCGTGGATGCTCTGCCGCGCACAGCCGACGGCAAGCCCAACTTCGAAGGCATCTGGCAGGCCTCCAGCACCGCTTGGGCCGATCTTCAAGATCACGCCGCCAGCCTCAACATGCTGGCCGGCCGGTCCGTCGTCGAAGGCGTCACCATCCCTTATCAGGCCTCGGCCGCCAAGCAGCGGGCCGAAAATTTCCAGAACCGGCTGAAGGCCGATCCTGTTTCGAAATGCTACATACCGGGCGTGCCCCGCATCATGTACATGGACTTCCCGTTCCAGATTTTTCAAACTCCCAGCATCCTCACCATGGCCTTCGAATGGGAGCTCGACTATCGCCTGATCTATACCAACGGCACGTCCCACCCCGAGGACAGTAGTTTCTGGATGGGAGATTCGCGAGGCCATTGGGAAGGCGACACCCTGGTGGTGGATGTCGGCGACATCAACGGCAAGACGTGGTTCGACATGGCGGGCGATTTTCACAGCGACCAACTCCACGTGATCGAGCGCTATCGCATGACCGATCACGACACGATTCAGTATCAAGCCACAATCCAGGATCCGAAAGTCTTTACGCGGCCCTGGACCATCGAGGTCGCGTTGCATCGCCGCACGGACCGGAACAGGCTTTTCGAGTACTCCTGCGAATCGGAACTGGAAGAAGTCAACGGCGCCTTTACGCGTGAGTCGAAGACTTGGTACCCCGGCGATGGAACCAACCCGCCGCTCATGACGGCCCAGGCTTCAACCTTACCGCCGGCGCCTCCGCCTGTACCGAACCTTCGCCGCACAGCGGAAGGCAAGCCCGACCTGCAAGGCTTTTATGAAGCCAAAACCCGCGGCGCGAATCAGGGATTGGAACGGCGGCCCGGCGCATCGCCTTCCCGAGACTTGATCATCGATCCACCCGGCGGGAAACTCGCGATGCTGCCTTGGGCCGTGGCGGAACGGGCTAGTCGCGAAACGAGCGAGCGCGGATATGACGATCCAACGGCGCACTGCTTCCCCGCGGGTGTCCCGCGCTCGATCTGGGTGCCCGAAGGCATCGACATTATTCAAACGTCGGACTACATTATCCTGCTGTTCGAACGCACCCAATGGCGCATCATCCCGCTGGATGGGCGCGCGCACCTTCCTGACACGATCCGTTTGTGGCAAGGCGATTCAGTCGGGCATTGGGAGGGCGACACGCTCGTGGTGGACACCACCAACCTCAACGGCAAGACCTGGCTCGATGAGGCCGGTGAAATTATCAGCTATGCCGCGCACGTGGTGGAGCGCTTCATTCCCGTGGGCCCCGACACTCTCCGGTACGAGGCAACGGTTACCGATCCGGTGGTGTACTCGCGGCCATGGACGGTTTCTTTTCCGATCAATCGCGAGAAGTTCGAGCTTCGAGAAGCCGCGTGTCACGAGGAAGATCACGACCTACCGCACTTGAAAGCGCTGAAGGAGGCAGCCGCGGCGAAAAAGAAGGCGCTGGAACATTAGTCCTGGCGAGATCAGGCAATTCGATCCAGCCTTACCGGGACGTCATCCCGGCGAGGTGGAATCGCTACTGGCCGGGAGTGAACGCCAGCAGCACGTTTCCCGGCCTGCCGTTGCGAACGCCGACGTAGCCCGACGGTACGAACAGCGTCCCGCCCGCCACCACGGGTCCCGCCGCGCCCATGGAGCCGCCCTTCGCCGCCACGCCATTGACAGTTTCAAAACCCCTCCACGTATCGAACTGCCACACCACCTTGCCATCCGCGGCGGATAAAGCCCTGAGCACCCCATCCCAGCCGCCGGAGAAGACGATTCCCGGGATCGCGGCCAGCGGGCCCTCTTGGCCGGTATACTTCGAGCGCTCATCCACCGGCGCGAGAGGCGTAAACCACCTTCGTTCCCCGTTGCGAATCTCGATCGCTCCAATACCGCCCGGTCCCAAACCGAAATAGGCGGTCTGGCCATCGGCCGCGCCGCCCCAGACGATCTTCCCGCCGAATTCCGTCGTATTGTTCACCAGCGCCGTGCGCCACAGCACTTCGCCTTTCCGGTCCGGATCGTATGCCCGCACGTTGCCGCTCTTCTGCCCGGCGACCAACAAACTGCGCCCGCCCGCAAGGTTGACCAGCATGGGCGGCGAACCAAAATCCTGATCCGGCCCGAAATCCTTGGGACAGTTTTCCAGCGGCTTGGGGTTCATGCAGCCCACTACCCAGGCATCGTTTTCCGTGCCTTGCTGGGACCACAGAATCTTCCCCGAATCGAGATCGAGCGCCATCACCGCGTCGGTGGTCTTCGGCGCGGGACTGGTGTAGCCGTCGCCGGTGCCGATGTACAGCGCGTGCCGTTTGGCATCGATGGTCGGAGCGCTCCACACCCCTCCTCCGGCCGGCGCCCAGCGGCTGGTGCCGTTGGCGTTCTTTGAAACAATTTTGGGGACTTCTGTAATGGTGTACGTCTTCCAGATCTCCCGCCCACTCGCGGCATCCAGCGCCACCACATTGCCTCGAAATGAGCAGCAAGGATAACTGGGATTGGAGCTCACGCCCTCTTCCGACGATGTCACCGGCACGTACAGCCGGTCTCCAAAAACCTGCGGCGCTCCCGTGATGCGCGCGGCCGGATGTTCATCCGCTCGCGCCTTCCAGATCAAGGCGCCGTTCTGTGCGTCCAGCGCGTAGACGTTCGCCTTCAAATCGCCGAAATAGGCCACCGGCGGCGTCGCGGCGCGGATCGAAACCGCGGTCCGCACTCCTGCATCGGCTTGGAATGTCCAATACACGCAACCCGTGCCGGCATCCACGGAATAAACCATCCCCGTGTCGGCGCTGAAAAAGACTCGTCCACCCACCACCACGGGTTCACCGAAAACCTGTTTCGCACCGGCGAGCCCGAACGCCCATTTCAGCTTGAGGCGCGGGACCTGACGCGCGCTCAGTTGTGCCGCTTCCGCTGTCTCAAATCGAGCGTTCGATACGCCCGCGCCCCAGCCGTTCCATGCCGGTCCGGCGCTCACAGCGAAGGCAGGATTGTTCTTGCATTGCTGCGCGGCCAGCGGGGCCAGATTCGCCGCGAAGACCGCGGCGCCAATCGCTATCATCCAAGTTCGCATTTCAGGATCAGTCTATCTTGAATCGTCGCCTTGAGTTTTACCCTGAGTCCGCCGTGGGTCCATAATGCACTATGGAGTCTCGGGCGCATCAGGCGAGCGTTCGTCTGAGTCTGTGGAAGCAACACCTGGGCCGCGTGCCGGAATGGGTTTGGGAGCAAACGGATCTCGAGATGCTCGTTCTGGCTGAGAACGATCTGACGGAGATTCCCGGCCAGATTGGACGGCTGAAAAAACTCCGCACGCTCGATCTGGGCCATAATCGGTTGACGTCAATTCCGGAAGAACTGGGCGATTTCGATAGCTTGTCGGATTTTCTGTATCTTCACGACAACCAACTCACCGGGCTGGCCCCGTCTCTCGCGAGGCTCACGAAACTGCGTTATCTGAACATCAGCGATAACCGATTTGAGGAACTCCCGGAATGTGTTTTCTCCCTGGCGAATCTGGTCGAGTTGCGCGCCTCGGGAAACCGGCTGACATCGCTACCCGATTCTTGCGATCGTCTGCGCTGTCTGCGGGAGCTGCACCTGCGCGACAACAGGCTCGCATCGTTGCCCGATTCTATCGGAGCGATGCAACAACTGCGCCACATCGATCTGCGCGGCAATCCAATCCAGCATCTGCCCGCGTCCATCGCATCGCTCCCGCGGCTGGAGAAACTGGATCTGCGTTGGGTGGACATTCCCCCCTGCGAATGGTTCGCGACGCTCGAAGCGCGCGGCTGCCTAATTTATCGCTGACGAGGTTTATCGCGGATGAGAGGAATCAAGCGGCGCACGGTATTGCAAGGGTTGATGGCAGCGCCGTTCTTACCGCGCGCGGGCGCTCAGAATGCACCGCTAGTCGACACCGAATTCCACCTGCATCCCCACTATCGAACGCCGGCTCCGCTCGATGCCCCTCCCCCCAAGATCAAAGCCGGACTCGACGAGTTCGTCTCAGAGAGATATCACGACCAGATCGCGGCCATACTGTCCCGGTGGCGCACGAACCTGGCTGAGGCCGTGGAGCAATCCCTCACGCCGGAGTTTCTGGGAGTCTCTTTCGATCCTGTCGAATCGCGAATCTTGCGGTCCGGGCCGGCGCTCGAAGTTCGCCGCGTCGTGTTCGCGCAACAGCCAACGCTCGCGCGCGAAGCCTTCCTGACCGCAGTGCGATCCTCTCTGAGCGCGCTCACGACGATTCATACCGCCGAATTCCAAGTCGTTGGCATCGGCATGCAGCCGAACGGAGGCGTCCGCACGCGCGTGCGTTACGAACTCGTGGGCTCGGGCGCGAATTTTCATCGCGAGCAGCGCGTCGGGTTCTGGGACATGGAATGGGTGGCCGCGCAGCCGGGTGAATATCGTGTGCGGCGCTGGCTCTCGGGCGAAGAGACGCGCGCCCGGTCCGCCAAACCTTGGTTTCAAGATATCGCTCCCAGCGTGTTCGAGCGCGCTCCCTCGTACCGCGATCAGCTGCTGCGCGGTATCGACCACTGGCGCACTGTTCTCGACGGTGCCTGCGGCATCGACGTTTACGGCCACAACGGCGTATCCATCGGCGACATCGATGGCGACGGTTTCGATGACGTATACGTTTGCCAGCCCGCCGGTCTTCCCAACCGGCTGTATCGCAATCGCGGAGACGGAACGTTCGAGGACATCACCGAATCGTCGGGTGTTGGGGTTCTGGAGAACACTGCCTGCGCGCTTTTCGCCGATTACGATCGTGACGGACGCCAGGATTTGATCGTGGTGCGCGCCGCCGGCCCGCTGCTGTTCCTAAATGAAGGCGGTGGAAAATTTCGGCTGAAACCCGACGCGTTCGAATTCGCCAACCCGCCGCAAGGCACGTTCACCGGCGCCGCAGTCGCCGATTACGATCGCGACGGCTGGCTGGATGTCTATTTCTGCCTTTACAGCTACTATCAAGGGGCCGATCAATATCGCTACCCCACTCCTTACTACGCCGCGGAGAATGGCCCGCCGAATTTCCTGCTGCGCAACAATCGTGACGGAACGTTTCGCGATGTCACCGCGCAATCGGGCCTGAATCAAAACAACACGCGCTACAGCTTTTGTTGCGGCTGGGGCGATTTCAATGGCGACGGCTGGCCGGATCTCTACGTAGTGAACGATTTCGGGCGAAAAAATCTGTATCGCAACAATGGCGACGGCACGTTTACCGATGTTGCACCGCAGGTGGGCGCTGAAGATGTCGGCGCGGGGATGAGCGTGTGCTGGTTCGATTACAACAACGATGGCGTAGATGATCTCTACGTCGCGGATATGTGGACCGCGGCCGGAGAGCGCATTTCGACGGAGGATATTTTTCAAAAATCCGCGCCAGAGCCGATCCGTGCCCTGTATCGAAAACATGCCACGGGCAATTCGCTGCTGCGCAATCGCGGCGACGGAACGTTCGAGGACGTAACTGCATCGAGCGGCGCGGGGATGGGCCGCTGGTCATGGGGAAGCGATGCGTGGGACTTCGATCATGACGGATTTCCCGATTTGTACATCACAAATGGGATGATCTCCGGATTTATCGACGAGGACCTCAACAGTTTCTTCTGGCGCCAGGTCGTAGCCAATTCGCCCGATTCGGCGCGGCCGTCCGAGGCTTACGAACAGGGCTGGAATGCCGTCAACGAACTCATCCGCGCTGACTACACGTGGAGCGGTTACGAGCGCAACATATTTTACGCGAACAACCGCGATGGGACGTTCTCCAACATTTCGGGCGCTGTGGATCTTGATTTCCTCGAGGACGGCCGGTCATTTGCTCTGGCGGATCTCGATCATGACGGCCGCCAGGAGGTTTTTCTCAAGAACCGCAACGCCCCTCAGTTGCGAGTATTAAAGAATGTGGCGGAGCAATTGCCTCCATCGATTGCGTTCCGGCTTCGCGGCGTGAAGAGCAATCCCGACGCGATCGGTGCGACGATTACCGTCGGCCGCCAGAAAAAAATGCTGCAGGCCGGATCTGGTTTTCTCGCACAACACAGCCAGGAAGTGTTTTTTGGCCTCGGCGACACCAACGATCCCGTGGACGCACTGATCCACTGGCCGAGTGGCCTGGTGCAGCAACTGCGCGGCCTGCCGGTCAATCATCGCGTATGGGTGCAGGAAGGCGCGGAACCCTCACGCATCGAGCCGTTCAAACGATATGAACCGCCGCCACCTGTCGAGCCTTTCGACGTCGCGGCCCTCGCGGCCAAGCTTGGAACATGGCTGCTCGTGCCCGTTCCCGCGCCCGATTCACTATCAACGGGCAAGCCGCGGATTTTGAAATTGACGTATGATCCCGCGCGGCGAGCGATCAACGTCAGTGACGATGTCGCGGCCCTCTACAACATTCTCTATCGCTATCTTTTCGACCGGCATCGTGACCTGACTTTGCCGGCATCGTTTCTAATCGACGCTCAGGGCGACATTGTCAATGTCTATCAGGGACCGGTCGATCCGCGCACGTTCACAGACGACATGACCCAGATTCCAAGCACGCCCGAGCAACGGCTCGCCAAAGCGCTTCCCTTCTCCGGCAATGCCGCGACTTATGAATTCGGCCGCAATAATCTTTCGCTCGGTTCGGCTTTCTTTCAGCACGGCTATTACGACCAGGCCGCCGCGAGTTTCGAGCGCGCCTTTCGCGACGATCCCACCAGCGCCGAGGCGCAGTACGGACTGGGCAGTGTATATCTGAGCCAGAACAAAAACGCGGATGCGCGTGCGAGCTTCGAGCAATGTCTGAAGTTGACTCCCGCCTATCCGGACACGGCGCCGAACGCCTGGAACAATCTTGGGCTTCTCGCCACGCGCGAAGGCCGCATCGCGGACGCCATTGAGAACTTCCAACAGGCTCTGCGTCTCAATCCCGATTATTGGATCGCGCTCGAGAATCTAGGCAACGCGTATCGCCAGCAGCATCGCTGGGAAGACGCGCGCACGATTTTGGATCGCGCCGTCACCGCGCGTCCCGAGTCTCCGGAGGCTAACTACAGTCTGGCGATGGTTTACGCGCAGACCGACGACACGACCCGCGCGTATGAATATCTGCAAAAAGCCTTGCAACTGCGCCCGGATTATCCCGAAGCGATGAACAATTTGGGCATTTTGTATCTGCGCACCCGCCGGCGCGACGAAGCAGTGGCCGAATTCGAACAATGCATCCGCGGTGCGCCAGCGTTCGATCAGGCGTATTTGAATCTGGCGCGTGTATATGGCATTGAGGGCGATCGAGCAAAAGCCCGTACTGTGCTGCTCGATCTGCTGAAGCAGCATCCCGGCCACGCGCAGGCGGAAAAGGCCCTGGACGACTTGCGTTGATCTCAGATTGGTGATCGGCCAGCGCGCGAGGCTATAATCCGCCTATGAGGCGTGCCGCTCTTATCGTCGCCACGATGTGGGCCGCCATGTGCCTGCGGGCCCAAGCCCCCCAGCCCCAGTCCCCTCCTCCGCCCTATTTCGACGAACCCAACTTCATCGTCGCCGGAGTCGCCGATCCTTCGCAGCGCGGCGGCCACGGTTCCGATCCGGTGTTCCGCTCGGCCGAGAGCCTGGCGAAGGCTACCGGCGCGCTTCGCACTGGCAAGACCGAAGACGCCAAGCCGCTCGAAGCTGTGCGGCAGTATCAACGCAGTGCTGAGGCCGATGCGAGCGAAGCGAACCTCTTCAACTGGGGTGCGGAGCTGCTGGTTCATCGCGCGGACGAGCAGGCTGCCGAAGTTTTTGCAAAAGCCCACCGGCTCTTCCCGCGCTCCACGCGCGCGCTGCTCGGTTTGGCCGCGGCCTTGTACGCACGAGGTTCGTACGATCAGGCCGAGCGAGCGTTTTTCGAAGCCGCCGATCTCGATCCCATGGATCCGGCACCCTATTTGTTCCTCGGAAAAATATCGAGCGGCGCGATCGCCGATTCCGGTGGTTACGCACAGCGCATGGCACGTTTCGCTCGCCTGCACGCTGACAACGCCTGGGCGAACTATTATTACGCCGCAACGCTGTGGAGAAACTGGAAGGGCGCGGGCGATACGGCGACCATGGCGCAGGTGCAATCGCTGCTCGAAAAGGCCGCGAAACTGGACCCCCATCTCGCCGCCGCTTCGCTGGAACTGGGCATCGTCTTCGCCGAACAGAACAATCTCCCGCGAGCCGTCGCGGCTTACCAGAGCGCGATCGCAGCCGATCCCGCGCTGGAAGAAGCGCACTACCGCCTGGCGCAGGCTTATCGCAAGAGCGGCCGGATTGAAGAATCGCAGCATGAGATCGCGCGCTACCAGGAACTGTCGAAAGAGACCAACGCGGCAGCCGAACGCGAGCGCTCGCAGATGCAGCAGTTCGTGTTCGAGCTAAAGCGCTAATTGCTTTGCCCCGGCGCCGAGCAACACGGTCGCAAGCCGGTTCCCGCGTTCAGTCGATCGCGCGAGCCCTAAAACGCGAGCTTCAGCGCAAACTGCACCAGGCGCGGGTTATTCACCGTGTAGTTGATCACGCCGAACGTCTCAGGCGAATTGAAGTCCGTTCCGTCGCCCGTGGCGCCTCCATTGCCGCCCGGTGCGCCGAATTGCGGATGGTTGAACAGGTTGAAGAACTCGGTCCGGAAGTCCAGGCGCCAGCCTTCGCGCGGAACGAAGTGCTTGATGATGGAGAAGTCCGTGTTCACGAAATCCGGGCCGTTCACCGGCAGCGTGCGTGGCGCGTTCCCCAGCTCTCCCGTAGCCGGCTGAGAGAAACACGACGTGTTGAACCATTCGTAAATCGTGGGATTGCTCATCGCCGGATTGCATGTCATGTTCGGCCGGATCAGAGCCTCGCCATTTGCGTTCACGAAATTGACACCCGAGGTATTGTTGCTGTCGACGACGAAGATGGGAAATCCGGAGGTGGCATGCTCAATCACCGTGGCTTCCCAGCCTCCCAGCACCGCGTTCGTGAAGCCGTTCCAATTGCTTCCCCACTTCTTGCCCCTGCCCCACGGCAGATCATAAATGATGCTGGCGATGAAATTCTGCGTCAGGTTGATCTGCGACAGCCCCCAATCCAAGTTCTGCCAGTTGGGAAGCGGGAAGTAAGTGGCGCCGATAATGCTTCCCAGACCGTCTGTAAAGCCCGTGTCGTGGGCGTACGAATAGGTGTAGGCGATGAGAGCATAGATTCCGTGCCGCGCGCTCTTGGTCTCGGCTTTGATCTGCAGGGAATTGTAATGCGCAAGGCCGGCATCGTAAACATTGTCGATGGTGGAATAAGGGAACGCCGGATAAGGAACTCCGAAAGCTGCACCGTTCGGGCCGCATCCCAGCGTGTATCCGGACACCGTTCCACACGCGGTCGGAGACGCCACGTTGATGTTGTTGCCATACTCCAGGATGTGCGAGGACCGCGAACCGGCGTACCCCGCCGTCAGCACGATCTGCCCCGGTAATTCCTGTTCCACGTTGAAATTAAACTGCTGAATTCTGCCCTGCTTGAAATTGGTATCTTGGGCCAGAATGGTTCCCGTAAAATCGGCCGGGTTGGGCGGCGAGGTGAAGGTCGGGAAACCCGACGACAGGCTGATGGCCGACGGTGTGAGCCCGTTCGCGGCACAAGCCGCTGTGGCGAACGTGCAATTGCCGCCGAATGCATATTGATCCGATTCGGCGTAATAGGGCGGATTTTGCCATAACCCTTGAGCCCCCATGTTCCACGACGAATCGTGATAAATGGCGTAGCCGCCGCGGAACACCGTGTTACTGCCGAACGGCTTCCACGCGGCGCCCACGCGCGGCTCCAGAGCGGTCAAATCCATGTGGACACCGGCGTATTCATTGGCGTTGACGCCCGCAATCAGGAACTGTCCATTGGCCGGATTGAAATCCGCCATGCGATTGTCCACTTCGCTTTGCGGCGTCATTAGTGCCCATGCCAGACCAAGGTTCAGCGTCAGGCTCTTGCTGACTTTCCAGTTATCCTCGATGTATGGCCGGTACAGTTTCCAGCGCCGGCCGGTATTTCCACCGTCGAACTCCTGGTCGTGAATCGCGAGGCTAGTCAAGCCCGTGAGCAGATCCGCCGCCGGATCTCCGGTCCAGAGGCCGGTGACCACCCAGAACCCGTTCGGGAAACCCACGGCCACCGTGTTCAACTGATTCGCGCGAATGGAGCCGCCAATGCGAATGTCGTGGCTGCCCCGCACCATGTCGAAGGAGTCCGAGAACATCCAGACGTTCGTCCCGCCCACGAACGGCGTATAGCCTCGGTCTCCGAGCGACCAATACGTGGTCATCTCCACCGATGTCAAGCCGCAACTGTTGCCTCCCAGATCGGCGCCGGGGATTCCGAGCGTCGTCGCGTAGCAACTGCCTGTTCCCTGCGAGGTGATGTAGTCGAAAATGCGGTTATAACCAAACTGCATCTGATTTACCGTGGTGGGCGAGAAAAGATGCGTCTCGGAAATCACCGCGTTGCGGGCGTGATTCTGGATGCTCTGGTTGCTGGCGAAAGCGCCCTGTTCGGCGAATCCGGGAGCTCCGCCAGGCACGTAGGACTCCGCCTGATCGTAACTGAACCGCGAGAACAGCGTGTCCTTGCTCGAAAGATTTTCATCCACGCGAATATCGAATTTCCCTTCGTTAAGCGACCGGACCGGCTCGCTCACAAAGTTGTATCCGAGCGCCGGATTATTGGCGTTCGGAAGCGGATAGAGGTTCATTAACTCCTGGCCGATCGGGTTAATCAAACTCTGCGGAATGATATTGCAGGGCGAGCCGCCCGACTGGGCCCCGTTCGCCGCTGTGGGCGAAGCCGCGCCGCCCGTGCAAAGGAATGGCGGCGGAGTGCCGCTGGACCCCGTGGCCCACGGATTCACCAGTTGCTCCGTGTTCGGCTGTCCGAACGCGTTGTCGGTGAAGTTGCCTTGCCGCATCGCTTCGGTCGGCACCAATCCGGTGAACGGTATTCCGTGACGCTGGTATTTCTCCTCGTAATCCATGAAGAAGAACACCTTGTCCTTCTTGATCGGCCCGCCGATCGCTGCGCCGAACTGGTTGAGATTGAATTTTTCGGTGTAAGTGGCGAAGAAGCTGCGGGCATCTAGATCGGTGTTACGCAGGAATTCGAACAGCGTCCCGTGAAAATCGTTGCTGCCGGATTTCGTCGTCACCAGAACCGTGGGACCTCCTCGCGTTCCCCATTCCGCCGAGTAGTTGTACGTGAGGACCTTGAACTCCTGAATCGAATCGATCGACGATAGAATCGAGATCGCGCCGGAGGTCAGCTCGTTGTTGTCATTGCCATCGAGCAGCCAGTCCGTGCTGTTGGCGCGCGATCCGCCCACCGAAAGCGAAAACGATCCGCGCGCCGATGCCTCGCTGCTCGGGCCGCCGTTAAAGAAGCTGTTCGGATTGGTTTCCTGCGTGGTCCCGGGCGCGACCGTCGCCAATTGGACGAAATCTCGGCCGTTTAACGGCAGGTCCGCCACTTGCTGGCTTGTGACTACCTGGCCAAGCGTCGCGTCGGTGGTTTGCACCTGCACGGCGCTGGCCGTCACCTCTACGCTCGATTGGACCGCGGCGGGCGTCAGCTTGAAATCCAGCTCGCGATGTTCATCCACCTGCAAGCGGATATCGTTGGCCGTAGCGGTCTGGAAGCCTTGCAGTTCCACCTGCGCGTTATAATTGCCGACGCCCAGCAGCGGGATTAGATATTCGCCGCTCTCATTGGTCGTCGTGGTTCGCGATGTGCCGGTGGCGGGAACAGTCACGGTCACCTTCGCACCAGGCACAGCCGAGCCGGAAGCGTCGGTTACCGTGCCGGAAATGCTTCCGGTGGCTTGTGCAAATAGGAAGACTGCCGCGCCGAACGTAAGCGAACAGACAATGACAGCGCGAAGAAAAAGTCTAGTGAACATTCGAACCCCCCGATTCAAAAACGCTGGCGACCCGCTGCGTTTACGCATAACTTTCCGGTCCTGAACTAATTGCTGTTGCCGAGGGCGGCTTCGGTTGCGGCTGAACGTACGAGGTCCACTCCTCAATCCAGCCAAGCGACGGAGTAAGCAGATTAGAGCCAGTTTTGCCCGTTTTCATTGCTTTGTCAAGGAAAAACAGGCCAGTGGATTGGCGCCGTAGGGTCTTACGCCGGAATATGCGGAACGATGAGATGGAAGAGCTTGAGGGCCGATCCCGCGGC
>JASIGB010000210.1:0-5030 GCA_030045355.1 Bryobacteraceae bacterium | reverse complement strand
GATTGGCTTTGGGAGGATCATCGAATCGCCGTGGGCGGAGAACGGGATGCTCGGAATCCGGCCTGTCGTGAGTGCAACGCTGGCGGGCGATCATCGCGCCACGGATGGCCATCGCGGCGCACAATTCCTGACCGCGCTGAATCAGCACCTGCAAGAACCACAGAAGCTATGAGCGAGCCGGAGATCAGGGCTGCCATTTTCAAGATCTTGCGAAAGATCGCTCCTGAAGCCAATCTCGATCAAATCGGCCCTGAAGAAAACCTAAGGGAGGCTCTGGACATCGATTCGTTCGACTTTCTGAACTTCATGATCGGACTACATGAGGAGCTGAATGTCGAGATCCCTGAGTCTGACTACAGAAAGCTGAGCAGTCTGGCCGAGCTGGTCCGCTATCTCTCCGATCGCCGGAAGTAGCTCGACGGGAGGAGCGACGGCATCTCGGCGATCACACCCTCGCGCACCAGCACCCGCAACATGCGCCGCGAATCCATGATACGCTGCGTCGCCCTTTCGATCTACTCCTCGCGCCTTTATCGCTGTCGCCGCCCGCCGCCGCTACGGGACTTGCGAAATTCATGTCGATGCACCCGAGGTAGTTCAGCGGAGACCAGAATCGTCGGAAAGATGGCTTCTGGGCACCGGCCCGAACCTGGGCGGTCATATTTGGCATATTCCGTGCAAGGTCCAAAGATATAACGTGGCACACATAGAAGACATTCTTTTCCCTGTGGATCTGTCCGAATCATGCCGCCGGACAGCACCATTCGTGCGGTCCCTGGCCAGCCGGACTGGTGCCCGAGTGACCGTCTTGCACGTGATGGAACTACCGCAGGAAAAATACGCCGATCGGCCCCCCCTTCAGTCTGTGGTTAACGTGCGGTCCATATTGCGGCACCGAAGACACCAGATCAGAGAGTTCCTGGTAACCGAGCTTCACAGTCTACCGGCGGCGCATTTCATCATGCGCCACGGCGATCCGGCCCGAATCATTGTGGATTACGCCAGCAAACGAAATGTTGATTTGATCATGATGCCTACCCATGGCGTCGGGCTTTTCCGGCGTTGGCTGCTTGGTTCGGTTACGGCCAAAGTTTTGCATGACGCGGCGTGTCCGGTGTGGACAAATGCGCATGTCCAGGAAGCGGCTTCGTGGCTCAACCCAGACCGTTGTTTGAAAATTCTTTGTGCTGTGGATTTAACTGAGAAGAGCCTGTGCGTCATGGGGTATGGGGCGCAGCTTGCGCAAACATTTGGAGCTGAACTGCAGCTGGTGCATGTAGTTCCCGCGAGTGAATCATTGACCGTCAAGTATTTCGACACGGAGCTTGTGGCAGCTCTCTCGGAGACTGCGCGGGAGCAAGCTAGCAAGCTGCAAAACGAAGCGGGGACTAATGCGCAAGTGTTGATCCGCAGCGGCGACGTTGGGCATGTCGTTGGGCAGGCGGCACTGGAGTGCCAAGCCGACCTGATCGTGATCGGCCGTGGGGTCCTGCAGGAGACCCTTGGTCGGCTGCGAACGGAATCCTATTCGATCATTCGGGACTCGCCATGTCCGGTGTTAAGCGTCTAGGTGCGGTCAATGGGCAGCACCGCGAGATACGGATGATCGTATACCTATGAGGCTTGTAAGAATAGATCCGTCGTGGCATCCTTCACAGGTTCGACTTCCGATCCTGCTGCTAGTGCTGTTGCTGTTTATTTTGGGCTCGACTACCGCTGCTCATTTCATCATCGAATACGACTGGTGGAAGGAGATCGGACAGGTTGAGACGTGGCTTAGGTTGCTGGCGTACAGCGTAGGCTCCGTTGCGGCGGGCGCCCTGATGGCTTTCATTGCACTATCGGTGGCACATGCGCAGGGAATGCGCTTCGCCAACATCAACCGACATAACTTCCCGCTGTACTCTCGCCTGGTTTCAGTAGGCCTGGCGGGCGGTCCCACTCGTCTGGACGTCGCTTGTCCCATGTCGATTGCTGGTGATAACACCACCGCACATTTTTCTCTCCACGCGAGGAAATATCAGCCACTGTATTTCCACGCTGGAGGGGACTTGATCGTGCGACAATATGGCCCGGTGGACAGCTCATCGAGGCTTAACTTTTGGTCGCTCGCGATTGCAGCCGCGATCCTGGCTGTACTGTTGGCCCTCGCGATAAGGCGGTAGACCGTATCGAACAAACCAGCCAGGTGGCGCCCCTGTGCACGTTTCTACGGTGCGAACGAGTCTCTTTTGGTCCTGCCGGCGAGGAATGCGGTCGAAAGCATCGCGAACCAGCGAGAGTCCCAAGGGGTGCGCCGAGGGAAACCAGTTAGCACATCAGCAGTCTCCTAAGAATCGTCGCGGCCGTCAAAGTTTCTCGGATCGCGTTCTCACGCCCCCGGGTATAAAGTTACTGGCGGCTGATGGACCTTCCCGAAATGTCCGCCGCTCAAGTCCGCTGCTCTCACGCGGTCATTTCTTTATCTCTGAACCTGTTCTCCGAGTCCGACCATCGCGTCCGCTAAGGGCGCACCGTAACGGCGGATGGATCGGCAGTGGAAAAAGAAGACGTCGAATGAGGAATGCGTGAACCCCCAGGCTTCTGGACTTTATCACTATCATGCACTAATGATGCCGAGTTCCCACTCCGCAAGACTCTTGCGGACCAAGCGATACGGAGTTTTCTGGTCTGCCAGTCTTCTTTCCAATGTTGGAACGTGGATGCAGTCGGTGGCGGAACCTTGGCTGGTGCTGACTATTGGCGGCTCTTCCTTTCTTCTTGGTCTCGACGCCTTTGCGATGAATGCGCCTTTCTGGATGCTCGGGCTGTTAGGCGGTGTCCTTGCCGATCGAGCAGATCGGAGCCTGATCATCTATCTTTTTCAGGGTATCCAGATGCTTTGTCCCGTGCTTATCATCGCGCTTGTGGCTATGGGATGGATCAAAGTGTGGATGATCATTGCCGTGTCTCTGGTTGTCGGCATTACGGACGCGCTTTCCGCTCCCGCATTTTCATCTCTCATCCCGTCGATTGTCAGCCGGGAGGATCTAAGACCTGCGTTAGCTCTGAACTCGATTCAGTTCAATTTGTCTCGGGTGCTGGGACCAGCGGTCGCCGGTCTGATTATGCTGAAATACGGATTCCTCTGGTGTTTCAGCGCCAATGCCGTCTCTTACATACCTTTCTTTTTCTCCATTCACTGGCTACGCCCGCCGGCCAGAATCGGTGACGAAGCAGCCGGCAAACGGGATCTCCGTTCGAGCATAGAAGGGATCCCAGCGATGATCAGAAGCCAACAAATCGGCTGGGCGTTGCTCTCCATTTTCTCCACGGCTTTCTTCTGCGGCCCGCTCATTACCTTCAGCCCGGTAATCGTGAAAAACGTGTTGCACGCCGACGTCGGGCAGTTCGGAGGCGTAATGACGGCTTTCGGTATCGGAGGCATGCTGGGACCTCTTCTGATACTCCTGACGATGCAGCGCATCGACGCGATCAAAATGTCCCTCATCGCGGCGGTGGGCTATGGCCTGTTCATGATGGCCGTGTCAACGGTCGGAGCCGTTTGGCAGCTTGCCGTTTTGCTTGTCGGCAGCGGCTTTCTTTTCACCGTTGCAAACACTTCCGCCAATACATTCCTGCAGTCGGAGGCAAATGATCAAAATCGGGGCCAGATGGCAAGTCTCTTCATGTTGGCCACGCGAGGCGGTTTATCGCTGGGCAACTTAGCGGCTGGGGCCTTCATCAGCCTTTCCGGCATTCATCTCGTATTCCTGCTGAGCGGTCTTTCTGCGGTCGTTGTCCAGGGGTTCATCTTTCGGGAAGTGCTTCAAGACAGAGTCTCGCGGAGCGCGGAGTAAACGTAAGAGTGTGTCGTTCAACGGGGTACCCATTCGGTACCCAGTTTTGCATACACTCTCTTAACGGCTGCCCAAGCGACGCGATGCGCGATCTCTTCCTGGCGTGGATCGTCGGCATATTGCTCCCACGCGTGGTTGAAAGCTTCTCGGAAGATATCCTGTCCGTGCTCGGGGAGGTGGCGCTGGATCGAGATAGGTAAATCGTCGTTCGTGAAATAGGGCATTGGTTATTCGGTTACCTCCAACTGGGTTCGCAACCCGCAGTCCAATCCGGCCCCGGTTAGCTCCTAGCGACTCGTCCGAAAGATGAACCGATACGTGGGCGCTGTTGCTCAACTTCTGCGTGATTTGGCGCTCGCGTGCTCGGGGAGGCAAGCCGGTCTATGACGATGAAAAAGCCTTTTGTTCCGCCAGTGCTAAATGGTTGTTAGGTTGCCAAGACATCCAGTGAATCCTTGAAGGGCGGTGACTGGAGGACCTTCTCATGAATAGGAAAGCACGCCAATTCGAACCATCCCAGGTCGTTGCAATGACCATCCTCCTCATATTGCTAATCATTTTGATGTGGTGTATGCGAGTAGCGCCTGTCCCGCATAGGTTTCCCTAATGATCCTATTTGTCATTCGCAAGGTGTGAAACATGACCAGCCGACTCTCGATTCTCGCGTTTTTCGCTTCGACCTTAGTTCCCAGTTGTTTTCCGGCCGAACCGGCGACAATTTCCTTACCCAGCCCGAAGGAAACAGGTGGCCTGAGCGTGGAAAGTGCCCTGGCTGCGCGGCGGTCCATCCGCGCCTATACCAAGCAGCCGCTTAGTGTTGCTGAAGTCGGCCAACTGTTATGGGCAGCGCAGGGTGTCACCTCTCCGGACGGCAAGCGCACAGCCCCTTCGGCGATGCATCGATACCCACTGGAGATCGCCGTCGTAGCGCAACATGTGGAAGGTCTTCCTAACGGCGCCTATCGGTATGTACCGGCGACGCACTCACTCGAAGTGCTGACGTCCACGAAAACAGGGACACAATTACTGGCGGGCGCAACGTCACAAGGGCAAGTTCATAGCGCTCCGGCAGTGTTCGTGATTGCCGCAGTCTATGAACGTATGGGATCTGGGGTCAAGAACCGAACCTGGACCGATTATGAAGCTGGGCTGGCCAGCGAGAATTTAATGCTTGAAGCAGTGGCGCTCGGG
>JASIGB010000209.1:0-4288 GCA_030045355.1 Bryobacteraceae bacterium | reverse complement strand
TCTCCACAGCGTTATCGGAGTGGCTGACCAGCGAGCTTTCGGCTGGTGAGGTGCTAAGGGGAGTGCCGGGGGAAGCGGCAGCGCGGGCCGTGCAGGAGTTGGGTCTTGCACCCTCGCGCGGATATTCGAAAGAAACCCTGGAGCGCATCCACCGCCGTCTGGACGCCGATTACGTGGTGAGCGGCTCCTATTTGCATATTCCCGGCGGATCACAGAACAAACTGGCGATCAACGTTTGGATTCAGAGGACCTCGACCGGGGAGATTGTCGCCGCTGCGGATGGAAGCGGGGCGGAATCGGACATCACCGATCTGGCAAAACGGCTCGGAACAAGGCTGCGCGAAATGCTTCACTTGCCCGCTCCTTCGGACCAGGAATCGAAAGCTCTGCGCGCCTCCGAACCGGCGAACGCTGAAGTGTCGCGGCTGTACGCCGAAGGGCTGAACGATCTGCGGGCCTACAATCTCCTGGATGCCCGGGATCTGTTCCAACGGGCCGTCGCAGCCGCCCCGAACTTTGCGCCGGCGCACCAGGCGCTCGGGGAAGCCTGGTACAAGCTCGGCTACGATGACAACGCCAAGCAGGAGGCTTCACGCGCCATGGATCTGTCCGCCAACCTGTCTTCGGCGAAGCAAAGGGTGATTGAAGCCGAGTACCGGCGGTTGAACGCCGAATGGGATCGGGCAATCGACATTTACCGCTCGCTATGGACCATTTATCCAGACGAGCTGGACTACGCGCTGGAACTGGCCGCCGCCGAGACCGCGGGTGGCAAGCCGAAAGACGCCCTGTCTACAATCGATCAGGTTCGTGCGTCTTCCGCCGAAGCTGCGCGCGATCCGCGATTCGATCTTCAGGAGGCCATCGCGGCGGCGTCTCTCGCGGACCTGAAGCGGGAGGAGTCAGCCGCATTGAGGAGCGCCGATCGGGCTTCGCAGCAAGGGGCCTCGCTGCTTGCTTCGGAAGCTTACTGGCAGGAATGTAGCGCACTGCTAGGCCTGGGCGATCAAGCGGCCGCCGAAGCCGCCTGCCAGCGCGCCAGCACGGGTTCGGAAAATTCCGGCGGCCAGGAGGTCAAAGCGCGCAGCGTCACCGTGCTCGCTAGCATCCGGGAGCGCGAGGGACGGAACTCCGAAGCGATGGAACTGCGCCAGGAAGCCCTGAGCATCGCGGGCAAGATCGGCTCGCGCAAGGACATCACCGGAGCGCTGCTCAACCTTTCCAACCTGGAACTCGCCGAAGGAAAAGTGGACGAGGCGCAGCGCGGCTACGAAGAGGCGCTCAAGCTGGCGGCGGAAATCGGCGATCGGCAGCAGTCGCTGTCCGCCCAGTTGAATATTGGAGCGATCCTTTTCGGAAAGGGCGAGTACGCGGGCGCGCGGAAAATGTTCGATGAATCCAAGTTGGCCGCTACCGCGCTTGGCGATAAAGCGAATCTGGTGAACTCGGAGAGCAATCTGGCCGTGATTTGTTTCCAGCTTGGAGATTTGCCGGGGGCCGAAACAAACACCCGGGAGGCGCTAGCAGTGGCGCAGGGCGCAGGATTGCAACCGATGTATGCCGCTTCGCTCGGCACGCTGGGCGACATCCTGCTGGCTCGAAACAACCTCGCCGAAGCGCGAAGAGTTTACCAGGAGGGGCTCGACCTGTTCACTAGGTTCAACGATCAGGGGAACATCGCGCAGGCGCGTTTATCGCTGGCCGGGCTGTCGTTGGAAGAGGGAAACGCGTCCGCCGCCGAAACCCTGGCGAGCCAGGCGGCCGACGAGTTTCAGAAGGAAAAAGTCGTCGATCAGGAAGCCGCGGTTCGCGAAGTCCTGGCCCGGGCGTTGAGCGCGCAAAACAAGCTTGATCCAGCGCTCGAACAAATCAATACGGCGCGGAGCCTGATGCCGCAGGACCGCGCCATTCGGATCGCGATTGACGTCACCTACGCCCGGCTCCGTGCGCGGAACGGGGACGCCGCCGCGGCTCGCCAAATGCTGAGCGATTGTTTCGCTGAGGCGGCGCGGCTCAAAATGGCCGGTGTTCTGTTAGATATTCGGCTCGCGCAGGCGGAGGTGGAGAACAACGCAGTCGCTTCCTCGGCCAACGCGACGCTGGTGTTCCTGGAGCGCGACGCTAAGGCGAGCGGATACTTGCTAATTGCGCAAAGGGCGGCCCGCTTAGGTCAGCTTCACTGAACGCCTGCGGAGCACAAGAAATCCAACCAAAGCCAAGCCGAGGACCGGCCACAACCGTGGCTCCGGCACCGGCGCCACGTCTTCGGTCACAAAGAGAGCTAGCCCCTGGGCGGTTCCGGCCGGTACGGTGTTGGGAAGCTGAAATTCGACCTCGGTTCCCCCGTCGATGAGCTGCGGATTGCCGGATATCGTTTCCATGGCTACTACTGCACTGTTACTTTCGGCATTACTCACGCAATCTGTGACACCTGCGTCATTGATGCTGTCACAGCCCAGGACGCCGTAAGGTGTTACGCCCGGAAAAAGTGTGTCTAGATCCGTTACGGGTATGGTGACGTTGAACCCGGTCAGGGAAGCGTTGTTCGCATCTGAGAGCACATAGTAGTCATAGATGTAGCCCCCCGTGGTTGAGGTGGTCGGAATCACCGCTTCCTGAAAATCTACGCCATCGATCGTGACGTCTCCGATGATCTCCATCGTCTCGCCGACACCATACTGCGACGTGGACACAGAAATTTTCGCGGCCATGGCCGAGACGGCCGTAGAGGCTAACAGACAAGCAAGAGCACTGTTCCGAATTGTCAGCTTGACCAGTTGAATCATTTGAATAGAATCCTCCGCTCCGATATGGGTTTGAGTATTGTAAATCGCGCCTGTTGGAAAGTCTAGTACTTGACGGTACCAACGTCTTCTTAAGTGGTTTCACAACAATGATTTAACCGTTCATTGCCCGCGACACCTCCTTTTTTCGCATACCTCCGTGAGACCGCTGATCGCGGATCTCAAAAGGAGAGCGCATGAGACCGAGAGCGATTCCGTCGTTTCTTTTCGGGCTGGCACTGGCCGCTCTGGTATCCATCTCCGTTCCGCAGCTCATAGCCGTCGGGCTTTTGGTGCGCACCATGACGGATGTCCTCGGAATCATTGGAGGTCTTTTCTGACGTGGCTATAATCTCAAGAAGGTTTCACTATGTTCCCAACTGCCGACATCCCGGAATCCGAGGGTAGCCTCCTCGAAACTCTGAAGTCGCGTCCCGAGCGTCCCGAGGAATTTTTCGGTCTGCTCTATAACGAGCTCCGGCAAGTGGCCCGGGCCTACATGCGCCGGGAACGCGTGGATCATACTCTGCAAGCCACCGCTCTGGTGAACGAGGCGTATCTCCGGCTGTTCGACGGCCAGGCGTTCGACTGGGAAAACCGGAAGCATTTGTTTTCTACGGTGGCCAGAACCATGCGGCGCGTCCTAATGGACCACGCGCGGCGCCGCGGAGCCAAACGTCACGGTGGAGAGCTGCGCAGGATCGAATTGGACGAGCAAGGCCCGGCGATTTTCCGCGACCTGCCCGAGTTTCTCGCGCTCGGCGAAGCGCTCGACCGTCTGGCGTTACTGAACCCCCGCCAGGCTCAGGTGGTGGAACTGCATTCCTTCGCTGGACTGACGCAGGAAGAAATCGCGGAAATTCTGGCGGTCTCAGTAAAGACAGTCAAGAGGGACTGGCGTTTCGCCAAAGCCTGGCTGAAGACTGAAATGGGGGACCCGCAGGGATGACTCCCGAACTCCATTCCAAGCTCCAGCAGATCTTCGAACACGCCGTGGATCTCAGCGGACCCGAGCGCGCTCTGTATTTGGATCAGGCCTGCTCGAACGACCCCGGACTGCGACAGCGGGTCGATCAGCTTCTGGACGCCGACGACGACACTGTTACCGTCGCCGATCCGGCGCATGCCGCTCCTGCTAGTGGCGTTATGGAATGCCCGCAATGCGGACGCTGCTTTGAGACTCCCCAGGCCGTCTGTCCCGGCGACGGCGCGGCCCTGCAGTTCGCGTTCGCAGGGACTCAACTGATCGATGGAAAGTATTTCGTGGAGCGGCGTCTCGGCCGGGGCGGCATGGGGGCGGTCTATCTTGCGCAGCACCTCGGTCTGGAAAAGCACTTCGCTCTGAAGCTGATCGCGCATGAGGGTGCGATCTCACCCGACTTTCGCGAGAGCTTTGAGAATGAAGCGCGCGCCCTCGGTCGTCTGCACCACCCGAACATCGTGGACGTAACCGACTACGGCGTCGATGCTCGCAGCGGTGGCCTGCCGTATCTGGTGATGGAGTA
>JASIGB010000208.1:0-7561 GCA_030045355.1 Bryobacteraceae bacterium | reverse complement strand
GTTCGGCCACTTGGATGCGGCGCGGCGTGCCGCCCAGGATGTAGCCCACTTTGAAATCCTGAAGCAGCTCGCCCGCCACGGCGGAAGAAACGCAGGCCACGGCCGCCACGCCCAGCACCACCGCGACGCCGCCCGGTCCCGAAACGCCGAGCGACACCATTAACAGCGCGGCGATGATGAGCGTAGTGAGCGTCAGGCCGGAGATGGGATTGTTGGTCGAACCGATGGTTCCGACTAAATATCCCGAGACCGCGGCGAAGAAGAACGCGATGAGCAGCATCACAATGGACGCCACCACGCCGCCCACCGCCTGATTCGACAAAAAGACGTAGAGCGCGATCATGCAGACGAACATCACCGCGATCAGCCCGAACACCACCTTGGAGCTCATGTACTGTTCGGTACGAATCAACTCCTGCGGTTGCGCGGTGGCGCGCAGATCGGAGACCGCGCGCTTCAGCCCGTCGAAAAGGCCGTTGCGCATGCGGAACAGCGTGTAGACCGCGCCGGTCATCATGCCGCCCACCGCGATGGGCCTCACGATATAACGCCAAACCGCGTTGATCAAGCCGATCCAGGAGCCATCCGAGGCCCCCGCCGGCAAGAACGTGTGGAGCTGCGGTCCGAGAAAGAAAATCAGCAGGGGAACCAGAAAGCCCCACGCCAGCACACCGCCGGCGAAATTCAGCGCGGCGAGTTCGGGCCCGATGATATAGCCGACGCCAATGTAGGCGGGACTGACCGTGGGGCCGGAGGCGAGGGTCACGCCGCCCGCGTTTAGCGCCTGCTGCGCCGAGCCCAGCTTGACGCCGCTTTTTCCCAATTGCCCCACGTGCAGGATGAAATCCTTGTCGTTGGCGAAGAGCTGGATTTCGGCCAGAAATTGGATCAGCGCTCCCAGGCCCAAGTTGTAGAACAGATATTTCGCGGCTTCGGCGCCGCGCCGTCCCGCCTTGTGAATTTCCGAGGCGGCCACCGATTCCGGGAACGGCAGCTCGGGATCCTCAACCATGACGCGCCGGAACAGCGATACGAAGAGCACGCCGAGGATGCTGCCCACGATCATCAGCGCCGTCGATTTCCAGTACGCGTCCTTGGGCGAGAAAGAAGGCCACGCGCCGGAGATGAGGAACGCCGGCAGCGTGAAAATCGCCCCGGCCGCCACAGCTTCGCCGATAGATCCGGCTGTCCGGGCGATGTTTTCTTCGAGCACCGATCCATTCATGGTGCGCAGAACCGCCATGCCGATCACCGCCGCCGGGTACGTTGCGGCGATGGTGATGCCCGCGTGCAGGCCCAGGTAAGCGTTCGCCGCGCCCAGAATCACGGTCATGACGAGCCCCAGCAGGAGGGCGCGCAGCGTGAACTCCCGCATATGCACACTCTGCGGGACGAAGGGGCGATGACGCGGCTGTGCGGAGGTTGGGTCGCTGGGTTGTGCGCTCATGGGATCACGGCCACGGGATCAACAATGATAGCAGGTGATTGGAGGAAAAATGAGGGATCTATTTTACGGTCATCATAATCGCGGAGGGGCTGGTGTAATCGCCAATCGTCACGACCACTTGATCGTAGTCCGCCGCGTACGCATCGGCCGGCACCACGGCATCGATCTGTAATACTCCGGCCACCAAACCGGGAGCGGCGCCGGCATAGAGAACCTGGGCGGGCAAACCGTCGATGGTCACCGATACCGCGAGATTCGGTTTCGGATACGGAGCTGTGGTGACGGCGCCGTCCGTGCTGGCCGGCGTGGTGAGCCCGGCGCCGGTCGCATAGATCGCCACCACCGATCCAGGCGCCGCGGGATTAGACGACGCATTTACGCTGCCGTTCTGGTTCAAAATCGCGCCCTGGCCGCCGCCGTTGCCGTTCATCGAAAAGACCGCCGGAGACGCGGCTTCGACCGGCGCGCTGGTAGAGGCGACGGTTTGCCCTTGATAGACGACCTGAATTTGCGTGGAGGTCCCGCTCACTCGGAAGGGGACAATCGTATTGATTTGCGTGGGCGAGACGTACAACAAGGGCGCGGCGGTTCCGCCGATGAGCACCTGCGTGCTCTGCACTGTGTCGCTCACTACGCCGCTCGCCACGCTGCCTTGGGCCGCTGACGGGGGACCCAGGTTCGCTCCAAAGATCGTGATCAATTCACCGGGCGCAACCGGCCCTCCGACAAAGCTCGCGCTGTTCACCGCGGCGGAAATCGCCGCGCTGGACCCTCCCTGGCTGCTGCCCAAAACTCCATATACGGCGACGGCGTTGGAGAGCGTGGCGAGGTAAACGCGGCCGTTGGCCACCATGGGCGGCGTAAACTTGGTGAACACGCCCGGCTGATCGCGCGCGGAATTCGTATCACTGCTCCATAACGGATTGCTTAGATTGGTGGCGTCCAGCGCGTAAAGGGTCGCTGGATTGTCCGAAGCATTGGCGTTTCCGGTAACGAACCAGACGACGCCGTTTTGCGATCCGCTCGCCGAAACAGACACTCCCGCGTACAACGCCGAGTTTGCCGGAGTGAATTTGGAAAAGATCGTGGAATTAATCTGATTATTTTGGATTTGATAAGCTTTCAATGTACCTGCCGGATCGTATTCATAGAGGAACGGGCCGTTGGGGGGGCCTTCCCACAGCGCCATGTTGAAAATCCCCCAGTCATTCACCTGAACGCCTTGCACCGTGGCGGTATTGTCGGCCGACAGGTGACCCATGGAGTCGTAGTTCACCGAGTAAAGCATTCCGGCCTTGCCGCCGGTAAGCAAATAATGTTGGCCTGGAATCAAAATGGCTCCCGCCGATCCCAGGTCCCAGTCCTGAGTGTTCAGACTAGCCCACTCTTGGGGAGTGAACCAATCCAGCAGCGACAGATCTGCGCCGGAAAGATACAACAGCGATTCGCCAAAGTTTGCGACGCCGTCCCAATTGCCGTTGCCCGTGACGGCGATCACATTACCATTTCCGTCGATCGCCGGAGCGCGGCCGGAGTGCCAAAAGGCCGCTTGGCGGCCGTTCGGAGCGCTATTGTAGACCGCCTTCTGCCGCAGCGTGGAGGCGCCATACTCCATCATCCAGCCCTGATAATTGCCCGCATCGCCGTGAGACCCGAAAGCGATGTATAGGTTATCATTGGCGAGCATCAGGCCTGGCCTCTGCAATTGCCAGAAGGCGTCGAAAGCGATGGCGCCGTTGCTGCTGCCTGCGCCAGTGCCAGCAACGGAGGCCGCGATTTCCACGGGTCCGCCATACATCTCGTGCCCGTCCTCGAGCGACAGCGCGTGGAGCTGGAAAACCGGATCGCTGAAAGCACCTGGGGGCAGGGTGTCGGCCACGACGTACATTACCTGACTGGCCGCGTCGATCGCCGGCGTTCCCAAAATCCCGATTTGCGGCAGAATATCGGTGAAATTGTATAAACCAGAAGGAACCGGTGCGCCCAGGTTCACCTGCCACAACGGTTCGGCGCTTTGCGGCGCGTCTGCATTAAACGCGAAGACGCTATTGTTCATGGTGGCAACGTATACCACGTTGTACTGGGTTCCGCCGATCGTGACGCCCGTGACGTACAGCGGCTGCGCGTATACTGGCGCATCCACGGGAAGCGTGCCGACTTTGCCGAAATTGTTCCAGTTGGTCTGCGGTGAGAGTGCGGTTTCTTGAAGATTGGCGCCCGTCTGATGCACGTCGTAATTGACGTTGAGAACATTCACCTGGGCGGCGGCCAGCGCTGCGAGGCTGAGCGCCAAGGCGGAGAATCGCGCGCTTGTGGATTTTACGATCTGGAAACAGAGATCTGCTAGACGCGTACGGATGGTCAACGGTCCATTCCGACTCACGACGGTGTCGCGAAAAGATTCTACGTGTAATTACTAGGTACCCGATTATCGCACGGAAGTTGCGATCAGAGTGTGAATGGCCTGAAGCTTCGCCCACAGTCCGCCGAGCAGGTCCAGCCGCAGCGCATTGGAGCCGTCGGAAAGGGCGCGAGCCGGCTCCTCGTGAACCTCGACGAACACGCCGTCCACCCCGGCCGCTACCGCAGCGCGCGCCAGCGTCGGGATGAACTCCGGCTGCCCTCCAGAAGCATCGCCTAAGCCGCCCGGAATCTGCACGCTGTGCGTGGCGTCGAACACTACCGGCCATCCAAAGTCGCGCATAATCGCGAGTCCGCGCATGTCTACCACCAGGTTGTTGTATCCGAAGCTGGACCCGCGCTCGGTCAGCAAAATATTGTTGTTTCCGGTGGACGCCACTTTATCGGCCGCATGCCGGATATCGTAGGGCGAAACAAATTGTCCCTTTTTGATGTTGACGGCGCGTCCCGTGCGTCCGGCGGCAATTAGCAGATCGGTCTGGCGGCAGAGGAACGCCGGGATTTGCAGGACGTCCACCGCTTCGGCCGCCGCTTCAGCTTGCGCGGGCTCGTGAATGTCGGTGAGCACCGCGAATCCGTCACGCCGAAGATCGCCCAAGATCCGCAGGCCTTCCTTCGGCCCCGGGCCGCGATACGAGGCTCCGCTGCTGCGATTGGCCTTATCGAACGACGCTTTGAAAATGAACGGACCGGCGATTTTGCGGATCTCGCAGGCGAGAAAGCGCACGTGCTCCTCGCTTTCGATCACGCAGGGTCCCGCGATCAATACCAGCGGCCGGCCGCGTCCGATCTCAAGCGGCTGGTCTTCTCCGATGGAAACGATGGTGGAACCCACGATGCTCAATCGGCGTGTGTGAACTGTTCGGCCCGCAGGCGCGGAGCGGGCTTGGGACGGCTTTTGCGAAATTTGTGCGCCGCCGCGATGAACGCCGAGAACAGGGGGTGCGGCTCCAAGGGCTTGGATTTGAATTCCGGATGGAACTGGCAGCCGAGGAACCAGGGATGATCGGGCACCTCGCAGATCTCCACGTATACGGAATCCGGCGTCTGGCCCGCGATGCGCAATCCATGCGAAGTCAAAACCTGTTCGTATTCGCGGTTGAATTCATAGCGGTGCCGGTGGCGCTCGCTGATTTCCGGTGCGCCGTAGGCCTGGCGCGCGAAACTGCCCTCGGCCAACAGGCAGGGATACGCGCCCAGCCGCATGGTGCCGCCCAGTTCATCCACGCCTTTCAATTCGCGCAGTTTGTAAATCACGCGATCGGGCGCCGCGGGGTCGAACTCGGTGGAGTTGGCATGCTCCAGCCCGCAGACATTGCGCGCGTATTCGATCACCATGGTCTGCATTCCCAGGCAAATCCCGAAATACGGAACCTTGGTTTCCCGCGCGTAGCGAATCGCGGCGATCATGCCTTCCACGCCGCGCCGTCCGAAACCGCCCGGCACCAGGATGCCGTCGTATTGTTCCAACTCGCGGGCGCAATCGGGCCAGCGCATGTTGTCGGATTCGATCCAATGGATGTTCACCTTCAGCCGGTGCGCCAGTGCGCCGTGCAGAAGCGCTTCTTTCAGGCTCTTGTACGAATCCTCGTATTCGACGTACTTGCCCACCAGCCCGATGTCCACCTGGTCTTCGGGATTCTGCATCCGCTCCAGCATCCCGGTCCAGCGGCTCAAATCGCGGGGCTTCGAATCCATGCGCAGGATGCGCAGCAGGATTTCGTCCACGCCCTGTTCGGCAAACACCAGCGGCACTTCGTACACCGAGTGCACGTCGCTCGCGGTGATCACGGCTTCCACATCGACGTCGCAGAACAGCGCGATCTTTTCCTTCATGTCGTGCGGCAGCGAGCGCTCGGAGCGGCAGAGCAGCATGTCCGGCTGAATACCGATGGCCCGCAGCTCCTTCACGCTGTGCTGCGTGGGCTTGGTCTTCAGCTCCTGCGCCGCGGCGATCCAAGGCACCAGCGTCACGTGCACGAAGGCCGTGTTGTCGCGCCCCATTTCGTGCCGGAGCTGGCGGATGGCCTCGAGAAACGGCAGAGATTCGATGTCGCCCACCGTGCCGCCGATTTCGACGATCACCACGTCCACGTCCGCCGCCACTTTGCGCGCCGCAGCCTTGATCTCGTTGGTGACGTGCGGAATCACTTGCACGGTTTTGCCCAGATAATCGCCGCGCCGCTCGCGATGGATAATCTGTTCGTAAATGCGCCCGGAAGTGAGATTGTTGCTCTGCGTGAGTTTGGCGTGCGTGAAGCGCTCGTAATGACCCAGGTCGAGATCCGTCTCGGCGCCGTCGTCGGTGACGAACACTTCTCCGTGCTGGAACGGGCTCATGGTTCCCGGATCCACGTTCAAGTAGGGATCGAATTTCTGGAGCGTCACGCGCAAGCCGCGGCTTTCGAGCAAACACCCAATGGACGCCGCCGCGATTCCTTTTCCGAGTGATGAAACCACCCCGCCGGTCACGAAAATATATTTGGCCATGGACATTCCCCTAATGGTTTCGCTTCATTTCATTCTTAATGACGGCTCAAAGAGCGCTGACACGCGTTCCAGATCCTCCGGCGTGTCCACCCCCACGGATTCGTACTCGGTTTCCACCATGCGGATGCGATAGCCGTTCTCGATCGCCCGCAATTGTTCCAGGCGCTCCATCCGCTCGAGGGGACCCACCGGGAGGCCGGAGTAGGCGAGCAGAAAATCGCGCCGGTACACGTATAGCCCTAAATGTTTGTAATGAAGCCCCAAGCCCTCGCGCGCGGACGGGCCGGGCCGTTCATAAGGAATGGACGAGCGGGAAAAATAAATCGCGTCGCCAGCCAGATTAGTCACCACCTTGACGACGTTCGGATCGGCGGTCTCGCGCGGGTCTTCGATGCGCTTCATCAGCGATGCCATCGGGACCTCGGGATCGTCGAGCAACGCTAGCGCCGCGGCGTCGATGGCCGCCGGGTCGATCAGCGGCTCGTCGCCTTGAATGTTGACGACCACGGATGCGTTGTCCGCCGAAGCGGCTTCGGCCACGCGGTCGGTTCCCGAAAGATGGTCGGCGCGTGTCATCACCGCGTGTGCTCCGAAGGCGCGCGCGGCTTTGTGAATGCGCTCGTCGTCAGTGGCGATGACCACCCGGGTGAGATAGCGCGCTTCGCTCGCCCGCTCCCAGACGTGTTGGAGCATGGTTTTGCCGGCGATGATGGCGAGGGATTTTCCAGGAAAACGAGAGGAGGCAAACCGGGCGGGGATCACGCCCAGAATTCTCGTTGGCACAATCGATCTTAGCATAGATGCGTGCACTTCGTGCACGCATTTTGGATTGGGTTCGCGCGCTGGGAGCGGGCGAACGGGACTGGCTGGCCAGGCACTTTTGGCAAAACTTGAGGCCCCTTGCATGCCCGAGCACCCAAGTGATCCAGGACCACAAAGGCAGCAGGGCAGTCGCAATAAGGGCCGGGAGCCAGACCAGAGGATGAAGCTTGAATCTGCGTTTATCGCCGTTCATCCGGGGCCGGATCTTTCCAGAACAACTCCGCGTCGGAGCGCCGCACGTAATTGGCGTCGATCTCCGCCGGATCGTTCGAGCGGCCCAGCGTGAACTCGGTCCAGGCGATCCGGCCGATGGCCGCGCCGAGATGGCGCCGGTTCTCGATGCTCGAAATCATCTCGCAGCCTTCCGGCAACCCGGTGAGC
>JASIGB010000207.1:0-4954 GCA_030045355.1 Bryobacteraceae bacterium | reverse complement strand
TTCCGCATCCACAGTTAGAATCAGGGCAGAGTGCAATTCACGCGAGACATCTGCCGCGCCGCCCGTCTCTCGCACGATCCGCGTTTCGACGGCAAAATCTTTATCGCGGTGCGCAGCACCGGGATCTTCTGCCGCACCGTATGCCCGGCTCGGCCGCCGAAAGAAAGCAACGTCGAATACTTTCCGTCGGCCGCCGCCGCGCTCGAAGCCGGCTACCGCCCGTGCCTGCGCTGCCGCCCGGAAAGCTGGGGCACCGCGGCCTGGAACGGAACCTCCACCACCGTCGCGCGCGCCCTGCGGTTGATTCATGAAGGCGCGGTCGATGGAGGCGCGGAAGCCAGCCTCGACTCGCTCGCCGAGCGCCTAGGCATCGGCTCGCGCCACCTGCGCCGCTTGTTCATCCAGCATCTGGGCGCGACGCCCATCGCCGTGGCGCAAGCGCAGCGCCTGCTTTCGGCCAAAAAACTGATCGATGAGACCAAGCTGCCCTGCACGTCGATCGCGATCGCGGCCGGATATGGCAGCGTCCGGCGCTTCAACACTGCTTTTCACTCGGCCTATGGACGCAGCCCCCGCGAGCTGCGCCGCCAGTCCAATCGCGCCTCCAACTCAGGACCTGTCACGCTCTCTCTCCGATTTCGCCCGCCCTACGACTACGCCGCGCTGCTCGACTTCATCGCCCGGCGCGCCATCGCCGGCGTCGAATGCATCGATGGCGAGGTCTATCGCCGCACCTTCCTGCTCGACGGCAACGCTGGGTGGCTCGAAGTCCGTCCTGCTTCGTCGAAGGGTCCGTCGAACACCCTCGCTCTGCGCGTCGATTCTGTCGCGCCCACCCGACTGTTGCATGTCGTGGCGCGTGTACGGCGCATGTTCGATCTCGATGCCGATCCGCTGGTCATCGATGCCAGTCTGAAAGGCGATCCTTTACTAGCACGGCTGATCGCGTCGCGTCCGGGCCTGCGCGTTCCCGGCGCCTGGGACGGATTTGAGCTCGGCGTGCGCGCGATCCTCGGCCAGCAGGTCAGCGTCGCCGGCGCCTCCACGCTTGCCGCGCGTCTGGCAGCGAAATACGGCCATCCGCTGCCGTTCGCCGTGGATGGTCTCGCACACACGTTCCCCTCACCCGAACAGCTTGCGGGTGCCGACCTCGCCATCGGACTTCCGGCCTCTCGCGCCGAAGCCATCCGCGAATTCGCTCGCGCCGTGATCTCAGGCGCTCTGGCGTTCGACGGCGCTCAGGATGCCGAATCGTTCGCCGCCCGCGTCTGTACCATCCGCGGTCTGGGCCCCTGGACCGCGCACTACATCGCCATGCGCGCCCTCTCCGATCCCGATGCCTTCCCTGCGGGCGATCTCGCGCTGCTGCGCGCCGCCGGATCCAAATCGCCTCGAGAGCTTGCATCTCGCGCCGAACGCTGGCGTCCCTGGCGCGCTTATGCAGCCATGCATTTATGGCAAGGAGTCAAAGATGGAAATAATCTCTTACACGTGGATGGAAAGCCCGGTCGGAAAGTTGCTGCTGGCGGCGGATGAATCCGGGCTCCGGCACGTGATCTTTTCGGGCGGCCGCGAACTCGCCGAGCCACGCCCGGACTGGCGCCCCTATTCCAACAATGACCCCGTACCCCTTACTGAAGTGATCCAGCAATTGCGCGCCTATTTCGACGGGCGTTTGCGCGATTTCGATTTGAAACTCGCGCCGCAAGGCCCGGCTTTCCACCGGCGTGTCTGGCGCGAGCTGTGCAACATCCCCTACGGCGAAACGATTTCCTACGGCGAGCTCGCGCGCCGCGTCGGATCGCCCAACGCCTCCCGCGCCGTCGGCCGCGCCAACGGCGCCAACCCCATTGCCATCGTCATCCCCTGCCATCGCGTCATAGGCAGCAACGGAAAGCTCACGGGCTATGGCGGCGGCCTTCCCCGTAAGGAATTCCTGCTGGGCCTGGAGCGCCGCCAGCTAACTCTCGCCTTGGAAAGCAAAGCGGCGGGCGCCCATTAGGCGAAAGCGGTTGCGCTGCTTGCTCAGAACCGTTTAGACACGCTCGTCTGTCCCGGACGCCCGATCACCTGCGCGCACGGGCGGGCCGGGCGAGGTTGTCCTCAAGAATGGCCAGAGGTTGGACCTGGCGCGCCGCTCGGGAGCGAATCTTCCGCTAGCGCATTGTTCCGAGAGAAGTTACAATCTCTACTGAACCATGGGAGATTGCTCCCGGCGCTATGAACATCTCGGTTAAGGGCGACTACGCCTTGCACGCGATCTTCGATCTGGCACAGCAAAAGCGCGGCGAACCCATTAAGATCGCCGATATCGCCAAACGGCAGAAGATCCCGCAGAAATTCCTGGAGTTGATTCTCGCCAGCCTGAAACAGGCCGGCTTCGTCGAGTCGCGGCGCGGCGCTGAAGGCGGCTATCTTCTGGCGCGGACGCCCGAGGCGATTACGGTCGGAGAGGTGCTGCGATACGTGGAGGGCGGCAAGGCGGGGAAGCCGGCGCGCAAGCCGAGCGCCGCCGATCCATTCACAGAGACCTGGCGGCGAGTCGATCAGGCCGTTTCCGACGTGATCGATCAAACTACGTTCGCTGAGTTGGCTCGTGCCTGGCGCGAACGCCACTCCAAATACGTTCCGAATTGGGAGATTTAATGGTCTATCAGGATAATTCGCTGAGCATCGGCCGCACGCCATTGGTGAAGTTGAACCGCGTGGGGCAGGGAGGCCACGCCACGATTTTGGGCAAGATCGAAGGGCGTAACCCGGCGTATTCGGTGAAGGACCGGATTGGCGCGGCCATGATCTGGGACGCGGAAAAACGCGGGTTGCTCGGGCCGGGCAAAGAACTCATCGAGCCGACCAGCGGCAACACCGGCATCGCGCTGGCCTTCGTGGCGGCCGCGCGCGGATATTCGATCACGCTGGTGATGCCGGAGACGATGTCCGTGGAGCGTCAGAAGGTGCTGCGCGCTTTCGGAGCCAACCTGATTCTGACCGAGGGCGCCGCGGGCATGCAGGGCTCCATTGACAAAGCCGAGGAGGTGGTAGCATCCGACCCGGAGCGCTACGTATTGCTACAACAGTTCCAAAATCCGGCCAATCCGGAGATTCACTTCAAGACTACGGGGCCGGAGATCTGGCACGACACCGAGGGCGCGATCGATGTACTGGTGTGCGGCGTGGGGACCGGCGGGACGATCACCGGCGTGTCACGTTTTATTACGTCGGTGCAAAAGGGCAAGAGCGTGATTTCGATTGCCGTGGAGCCGACGGCTAGCCCGGTGATCACGCAGGCGCGCGCGGGGCAGCCGCTGCGCCCTGGCCCACACAAGATCCAGGGCCTCGGAGCGGGCTTCATTCCCGCCAACCTGGATCTCGCGGTAGTGGATCGGGTGGAGTTGGTGACCAACGAGGAATCCACGGAAATGGCGCGGCGTTTGGCTCGCGAGGAAGGAATTCTCGCGGGTATTTCGAGCGGAGCAGCGGTGGCTGCCGCCGTGCGCGTGGCCAAAGAACCGGAGATGCAGGGAAAAACACTGGTGGTGGTGTTGCCGGATTCTGGCGAGCGTTATCTGAGCACGCCGTTGTTCGAGGGAATTCCGGGAACGTGAAATTCTCGCGCGTGGAGGGAAGCGGGAAGAGAAGTGGCGGACGCTCTTGGGGTGATAGGGTGAAGCGTCCGCCGTCGTAACGGGGATTTGAATATGGAACGTTTCCCGAGGCGATCAAGTTACGCCGTCGCCGCAAAATTTTCTACTTTCTTGATTGGCTCTTTGGGGCTACTGGCTGATGTAATCGAATGTAAAGGCGATCAAGGGACGGGGTCGGCTAGAATACGCAGGGCGGACAGGATGAACTCGGAACGCGGATTCAGAATAGTTCGACGTTGTCGCCCAAATCGCTCGGCGCCGGTGTGGCCTTTGGCGCGGGTGTGGCCGGCGAAGCGAGGGCCGGTGCTCCCACAACGGAAGCGTGCACCTCGCGCTGCCGTTCCATCGTGTAGGTCTTGGCGAACTGATCCAGGTGCTCTCGGGTGCTGGCGCTTGACTCGCCTCGCGATCGACCTTCGGCCACGATCGAATCCATAGCCTGGATCGCGCGGGCAATGACTTCGGCAAACAGGCGTCCGGCGGAGATTCCCTGAGCGAGCGCCGTGATCTGGTGGGCCAATTGCCTGCCCAGCTCGCCGACATGCGTGGCGCGGCCGACGCTCGTTTCGCTCGAGGCGTGCAGCCCGGCGAGTGCGCTGCGCATGCTGGCCGCCAGGGGATTCTCGTCTGTCGAGCCCGCGGCGTTCTGAGCCGGCCCAGCGTAGCGAGCCGCGATCTCATTCATATTTTCCAGCGACGCCGCGGCTTCGTCGGTGTGGGTGTTGGACTCCAGAGCCAGCCGCTGCATGACCTCGGCAATCTTGTTTAGGGCGACTCCGGTGGCTCCGATGTGAATAGCCCGAATGGTCGCGTTGGTCGAAATCCGCTGGATCTGAATTTCCGTTCGACGGATTTCCGCTACCGAGGCGCTCATGCCGCCCATGGTCCCGGACAAACCGGCGATGGTGGAATCCATTTGGGTTTGCGCCGCCGCGCAGGTTTCGAGGATCTTCAGCACAGCGGCGAATTGCGTCTCCATGCGCGCGAAAAAAGAGCCGCCGCCGGTCGCGTGGGTGTCTGTCTGGGAGGCGCGGGCCGGTGAGGCGCCGGTCGCAGAAGCGCCAGTGATCTTTTGCACCTCTTGGGAGGCGGCGCGAAAACGGCCGGCCAAACTCGCCAGGGCCTGCTCGATGCGCGCGATCGAAGCGGCGAAAAGCCGCGCCGCCTCGCGCAACTGGGAAGATTGCAAGGTGAGAACCGCGCGGGCATCGGCGGTTGAGCGATCCGCGGATGTGTGCCCGTGGCCTTTGCCACGGAGCTGGTGGAGCGCCTGAATGACGTGCTCCACCTGCTGCCGCGTGATGTCGTGA
>JASIGB010000206.1:0-5067 GCA_030045355.1 Bryobacteraceae bacterium | reverse complement strand
ATCCCAGTGAATAGCCGCATGCTAATCTCCAATCATACAAAAAGCAAGCGGTATTGCCGTCGCTGAAATTCTTTGCGGCTGCGTAGCGCTGCCGCGCGATCTCTACGCGCACGGCCCGTCGATAGACGTACTTACCAGGAGATCACAAACGTACAGGAGTCGCCTTTTTTGCTGCGGCACGGTCTCGTTGCGTCGTGTACGATTTTGGGCATCACTGCCGGAGGTGCGAAACGACGCACCATCGCCTCGATGATGCCTTGGTCGAACTCGCAGGGGTAGGGATTGCGGCACTCCATGACACCCGTCTTCGGGCCGGTCAGTCGAAAGCTATAGTGGCCTATTTCGCCCCCACGGTGATTCATGTGATAAGCAGCGTCAATGGACTCGAGCGCTTTCTCGACGCTATCGATGCCCGGAGGGAACTTGGCATTGCCCGGGATACTGCGTCCGATCTGGAACAGAGTCCGCGGGCCGATGGACTTCGCAATCTCCTCAAAAGCAGCCAGCCACTGCCGCTGCGGGTACCACCCCATCGGAGTGGGCGATTGGATGCCGTGCCGGGCCAGGGTCGTCATGCCGGTCTCAGCGAACGCCCCCATTCCCTTCACGATCGACAACACGGTCTGCCCGTTCACCTCTACGGCGGGTGAGAATGCCTGGAATTGTGCCATAAATCAGCCTCAACACCCGTATCGGAACCAGATGAAAGAACTTGAAAAACGAGGAAGCCAAGCGGGTCCATCCACGCGACCCGTCAGGACTGAAAATGCTAATCTCCTAACATACATAAGGCAACCGGGATTCCAATCGCCCAAGTTCTCCTCCGCTCCACAGTCCTTCCGCGCGATTTCTACGCGCGACCGGCGATCGAAGTCGCGCGCGATTGTTTGGGAAAAATTCTGGTGCACGGCAGCGCCGCCGGACGCATCGTCGAAGTAGAAGCCTATCTGGGAGTGAATGATCGCGCCGCTCACGCCTGGCGCGGCATCACGGCTCGAACGCGCGTCATCTTCGGACCGCCCGGCCACGCCTACATTTATTTCATCTATGGCATGTATGAGTGTCTGAACTTCGTCTCCGAGCCCGAAGGCGCGGCCGGCTGCGTGCTGATTCGCGCGCTCGAACCGCTCGCCGGGTTGAGCCTGATGCGCCGCCGCCGGGCTCGTGGATCGACCCAGGCGCACGGCATCGAGGATCTCGCCTCCGGCCCCGGCAAGCTCACGCTCGCCATGGGCATCACGCGCAAACTCAATGGCGCCGATCTCGTCAAAGGACCGCTCCAGGTCCGCGGCTTCTTCGACGAATCGCCCTTCGAAATCCAAATCACGCCGCGCATCGGCATCCGCCACTGCGCCGATTGGCCGCTGCGCTTCCTGATTGCTGGCAACCGCTTCGTCAGCCGCTAGCTCATTTCGCGTCGCCTACCCGCGCTTTCGCGCATTCCTCGGCCACCGTCAGAAAATTCAAAACCTTCGCGTTCCCCACGATGTACGGATTGGGCCCCGCGCCGCCCTTCGCGAGCATCGGCAGATTGATCTTCGAGCGGTCCCAATCCGTGTGATTCGTGAGAATGATATCGGCGCCCGCCTGCTTCGCGATCTCGCGAAAGCGCTCGGCCGAGCGAATGTACATCTCCACGCGTTCGCGATCCGGATTCAGTCCCACTCCGCCCCACAGCGCCACGATGTGCGCCGTCCCGTGGTCCAACACCCGAAACACCGACGAAATCGTGCCGGGCGTATGTCCCGGCGTGATGTACATGGTGACCGTCGTATCGCCTAGTGTCAGTTCCTGCCCATCCTTCGCCTCCATATCGCGCTTCGGCTTGGTCCCGAAATTCTGTTTATCGAGCATGTCCCAATCGGCCGGCGACAGGATCACGCGCGTCCCGTAATGTTCCTGCAGGAATCGCGCGCCGCCGTCATGATCCGGATGCGCGTGGCTGACGATCGCGTACTTGATGCCGGCCGGATTCAGCCCCATCTTCTTCATCCCGTCGGCGACCTCGTCTTCCACCGCATAATCGAAGATCGTGTCCAGCACGATGATGCCCTTCGGCGTCGTGATCGCCCACACCGAGTACTCGGACTGCCCGAAAAAGTACAGGTTATCGAAAACTTTTACCGGCTCGACGTGCCACGTCGAGCGCTCGGGCGGACCCGATGGCCGTTGGCTCGCGCCCTGTGGAGGACGCGCTACCGGCGTTCGCGCCGCACCCGGCCCCGGGCCATAGCACTGAAACTGGAACAGATTTTGGAAATCGTTGCCCGCCGCGGCTTTGGCAGCCGCGATATGCGCGTCGGTATCCTTTGTGTCTTGAGCAATCAGGGTCGACACGGCAATAATCACGACGAGCGTGGTCTTCATAGATGCCACATGATATCATCCGTTTTCAGATGACCAATCAGGTTCTGGCGTTAAGTGCGATCAGCGCCGGCGTATTATTCGGACAAGCAAGCTACACGCCGCCCAAGACCGCCTGGGGCGAGCCCGATCTTCAGGGCATCTGGCCGTTGAATCATCTCATCGCCACGCCGTTCCAGCGGCCCGTGAAGTACGGCGACCGCCGCACCATGACCGACGAAGAATACGCCGCGGCGCAGAAGGCCGCCGACGCGCGCAACAAGCGCTTCGAATCCGGGGCGATTCCGCAGGCCGATTCCGGCACCGGGGTGCTGCGCCTCACGTCATTGCTCGTCGAGCCGCCCGACGGCCGCTTCCCCGCGCTCACGCCCCAGGGACAAGAAATGTACGAGCACATGCACGGCAGCTACAAGCCGGGCCAAACCGTCTTTGACACCCCCGACGATTTCGACAGTTGGGACCGCTGCATCACGCGCGGCATGCCCGTTTCCATGCTGCCGCGCAATTACAACAACGGCATCCGCATCATGCAGTCGCCCGGTTATGTGGAGATCGTGCTCGAAATGGCGCACGAAGTCCGCATCATTCCCACCGGCGGCCGCCCTGCGCTGGATCCGGCCATCCAGCAATGGATGGGCGAATCGCGCGGACACTGGGAAGGCAACACGCTGGTGGTGGAAACGGCAAATTTCAACGGAAAAACCGACATGACCAACGCCGGCGTCCCTGGTTCGCCGCCGCTCACTCCCGCGTCCGAAAACATGCGCATCACGGAACGCTTCACCCGCACCGCCGACGATACCATCGATTACGAAATGCGGGTGGAGGACCCCGAGGTGGTGGTCAGCCCGTGGGCCGTCGCGTTCCCGCTGAAGCTCGACAATACGTATCAGATGTTCGAGTACGCCTGCCACGAAGGCAACACGGCCATCCGAGGCTATATTGAGACGTCACGTTTCGAGCGCGCGCACCCGAAGGCGAAGTGAGGGCTCCGCCGCGGGCTTCGGCACTTCCGAGCGATGGTCCGCCGTCACACGCCAGTCGCGACGCTACGTGCGCATGCGGCTAAAGAAGAACATGCCCGCCATCGCAAAGATCAGATCCGGCGACCAGGCCGCGAGCGCCGACGGCAGCAGGTTCACGTCGCCCAGTTGTTCGAAAATCTTGCCGATGGTCCAGTAGGCGATGGCGATAGCGAAGCTCACGCCCACGCCCGCCATGGCGCCGCGATTTCCGGCCAGGAACGCGAACGGAATGGAGATCAACGCCATCACCAGCGCGAACAGCGGCAGTGCGAACTTGCGGTAATAGCTCACCTGCAACGCGATGGTATCGATGCCGCTGCGCTGCAGCTCGCGAATGTAGCCTTGGAGCTGCACGTAGTTCATCTGCTGGTCTTGCAGCACCTCTTGCAGGAAATAATCGGGCCGCTCGTCGACCTCGGCGAAAGTCGCCGCTTGCCCCGCGAAATTATAGAATTTCTCGTGCCGCCCACCGGGATCCTCGCGGCTCCAACCATTCTCAAAAACCCAGGTGTTCAAGGTCGGCGACCAACGCGCCTTCTCGGCGGCAATATGCTTATGGACGTGAAAGTTCGCCGCGTCGAGCTCGTACACCTGCGGCTGCGACATTTCCTTCTTGGCGCCGTCGATGTAGTTGAAATAGAAAACGCGCGGATCGTTGCCGGTTCCCGGATCGAAGACCCATTTCTTGTCCGGATGCAAATACGTCTGCACCGGCTTGCCTTTGATCTCCTTGCGAATGGCGTCCTGCTTGCGATTGGCGCCCGGGACGTAGTAATGCGCGAAGGCAAACAGTCCGCCGCTGAGCAGCAGCGCCGCGCCTAGAAGTGGGACCGCCAGCCGGTACAGGCTCACGCCCGAGGCTTTCACCGCAGTAATCTCATTGTGCTTGGTGAGAATCCCGAACGTAATCAACACTGCCACCAGGACGCTCATGGGCGCCGAATCGAAAATCAGCTGCGGCGTCAGGAAGAAAAGATACGTGAAGACGCGCGTCATCGCGATCTGGTTCTTGACGATGTCGCTCAGCAGATCGAAGAACGTATAGACGTGGGTCATCAGCACGAAGCCCACCAGCATGAGCGCGAACCAGAACAGAAAGCTCTTCACGACGTAACGGTCCAGGACCTGGGGCAACAGGAAGATTCGGGCGCGGTAGCTGCGCGCCCTGACTTGAGCGGCTGCCGCGGGCACCGCTTTGCGCAAGGCGGCCCAGATTCGCAAGACCCATCCCGACACGGCGCCGTACCAGTCGCGATCGCCGGGCCGCTCCATGCGCGCCAGCAGAACCAGACCGGCCAGGGCGAAAATCGCGTTGGGAATCCACATCGCGAGGCCCACGGGAAGCTTATGCTGCTTGGCGAGCCCATTGGCGCCGATCTGGCTGATCCAGTAGACGAACGCCAGCGCCACGGTGATCACAAACGCGCCCGACTTGCCGCCCTTGCGCGAGGAGACGCCGAGGGGAATGCCGATCAGCGCCAGCAGAATACACGCCGGCGGCAAAGCCAGCCGATGGTGCAGCTCGATGCGGGCTTGCGTGAGATTGTCGGGATCCAGCTTGTGCTCGCGGTACGCCTCGCGGTACAGCGGAATGGTGTCGATTTCGGTGTAGCCTTTGGTGGGTGCGTCGCTCGGTTTAGTGGCCTGCAGAACTTGAGTTCCGGGAAGTTTCGCGACG
>JASIGB010000205.1:0-5398 GCA_030045355.1 Bryobacteraceae bacterium | reverse complement strand
ACGCCGAAGAGCTGGCTCGTAAGAATGCGCGCGGTGACGAAAGCAAGCGCCATTCCGCAAACCAGGCCCGCGGCCGCGGCCGCTATGCCCGCCGAACCAATGTACAGCACTGCGCGCGGGACGGTGGAACCCAGGGCGATGCGGATGCCGATCTCGCGCGTGCGCTGGACCACCAGGTTCGATACCAATCCGTAAATGCCGAGCGCGGAGAGCAGCAGCGCAAGTCCGGAGAGCGTCGCGAGCAGCGCCACTTCGATTCTTTGCCGCTGGAGTTGTTCGGCCAGGATCTGATCCATGGAACGGAATCCGGAAACCGGCAGGTTGGGCGCAACGCCCGAAAGCGCGCGCTGCATCGCTGCGGTGAGCCCCTGGATGGGTCCGGCCGTGCGGACCACCCAACTGGGCTGAAACCAGATGTGCGCGAGGTTCACCAGCGCTTGCGGGGTCTGGGCCGCGGGCAGATAGACCACCGCTTCCGTGCTGATTGGAGCCGCCGGCTGAATGCCTGGGCGCTTCTCGACGTCGCCGACGATCCCGACAATCGTGAAAGTGACTCCCTCGGTTTTGAAATGATTTCCGATGGGCGCGGGATTATCGAAAAAGCGCCTGCCGAAGGCCTGGTTCACGATGGCGACCGGCTCGGACGGGGCGTTGTCGGTATCGCGCGGCAACCGGCCAGCGACCAGCGGAATGCGCAGTGTAGAAAAATAACCCGGCGTAATGTAAGCCATGCTGGATCCGCGTTTGGTACCCGCTTTGCTACCGTCCTGGATGGCGACTAGATCGTTTAGCCCGCGCTCAAAAGGCATGCTGAGGCCTACGGCGGCATCGCGCACACCGGGAATCTCGCGCATCGCTGCGACGCTTTTGTCGAGCAGGTTTCGAAACGCTGCCGCGTCCCGGTAGCGCGCATCGTCGAGCGACGCGGTCGCCGTCATCACGTTGTGCCCATCGAAGCCCGGTGGCAGCGTCTCGAGATATACCAGCGTGCGGACCAGTAGGCCAGCCGAAATCAACAGCACCACCGTGAGCGCCACTTGTGCGGCGATCAATGCCTGGCGAAGACGGCGGGAACGGCCGGTGACCGCGCGGGATCCGGCGTGGCCAGATCCGGAATGGAAAGCCCCGAGATCGAAGCGGCGAATTTCGAGCGCCGGCAGCATCGCGCAGAGCAGGCTGGCGACCAGCGACACGCCCAGGGTGAACACCAGCGCCCGTAAATCGATGGAAACGCCGCCAACCGGAAGCATGGACTCCGGCAGCAGCCGAGGGAGCGCGCGAGACAATGCCACGGCCAGAGCCACCCCACCGGTTCCTCCCGCGAGCGCGACAACCAAGTCCTCCTTCCACAATTCGCTGAGTACGCCGAAACGTGAGGCCCCCAAGGCGAAGCGCGTCGCGATCTCATGCCTGCGACGCAACAGGCGAACCAGCGCCAGGCCCGCGAGATTCGCGCAAGCGATCAGCAAAATAAACCCGACCGCGAGCATCAGCACGATCACCGGCCCGCGCATGTCGCCGGCGAGTTCCAGTTGCAGCGGGCGTGCGTAGATCCGCGCATGGCCGTGGTATTTGCTTTCGAGTTCGGAAAAGTACGGCAGACGGATGCGGCTGAGCTGCGCATTCACCTGCGCCCACGTGGCGTCTGGTCTGAGGCGAACCAGGATGGCGCAATTGGTGCCGGCGCATTCGCCGGTGGGCGCCGGTTGCAAAGGCGTGAATACATCGGCGTGGCTGGGCGTGATGGCGCCGCGCGGAAGTACGCCGACTACGGTATAGGGCTCGCCTTTAAGCAGCACGGACTGGCCCACGATCCGGGCATCGGAGTGAAACGCGGACTGCCACAGGGCATAACTCAGCACGGCCACCGGCGGCCCGTGCTGCCGGTCTTCTTCTTGGGTGAAGCTTCGGCCGAGATACAGCGGGATGCCCAAAACATCGAAATAGCGCGCCGAAACGCGGCTCCCCGTCACGTATCGTGCCGCTCCTCCGGCGGTAAGGTTTACACCCCCGGAGCTGCCCCAGCCCGAGGATGCCAGGATCACCGAGTCCAGGCTGGCGGTGAAAACCTGCCAGGAATCGCCGCTGAAGCTGTCATCGTCCTCCACGAATGGTGTAGCGCGAAGAGGATCGATGCCTTCGGTGTGCGCGACTAGAGCGGCCACGCGGTCCGGCCGCGGATAAGGCAGCGCGCGCAGCAGAAACGCGTCCAGCAGGCTAAACACCGCGGTGTTGATGCCGATGGCGAGCGTCAGCGTCGCAATCGCGGTCGCCGTGAATAGCGGCGCTTTCGCCAAGCGCCGGAACACTTGCCGGAAGGATCCCATACCGGAATGATACGCTCCTGGAGACCGCCCGGTTCCCTGCATTCCATTAGAATAGGGCAATGCAAGCCATCGCCCGGGCGCGCTGGATCCTCGTCCTGAGCGCTTGCTCCATCGTATCCCTGGCTTGCGTCGCTTATCCGATTTACGTGATCCGCCCGTTCCGTGCGCAAGGCCCGCGCGAGCTGATGATGGCGCTCGCGATTACCCGCTACAGCGGTCTGATTACGGCGATCTCGGCGTTGGCGGCCGTCGGCGCTGCGCTAGCGTATTGGCGCGCGCGGCCCGGGATCCGTCAACGGAATCTAGCCGTAGCGCTGGCCATGAGCGTCTGCATCCTCGCGGGACTGGCGCACGTGAATGTTTACGAACAACTGATGTTCCATGCCGCGGACCATCCGGCATTCGTCTCCGCGGCCGCGGCTAAGATCGATGCCGACGACAAGCTGATTGTGGTCAAAATCGGCGGCGTCGCTCGCGCCTACCCGGTCCGCATCATGGCTTATCACCATGTCCTCAACGACAGAGTGGGAGGGACGGCTCTCGTCGCGACATATTGAACCCTCTGTCACACCGGTCTGGTGTGGAGCAGGGAGATCGCAGGGCGGCGGCTGACGTTTCATCTGGCCGGCATCAACAATCAGAATTTTCTGATGCGCGACGAGGAAACGGGCAGCTTTTGGCAGCAGATCAGTGGACGCGCCATTTCCGGGCCGCTCCAAGGCCGCGAGCTCGCGCTCATCTTCTCCGACGAATTGACCTTCGCCGCCTGGAAAGCGGAAGCGCCGCAAGGCACGGTGCTGGCCGCCGATCCGCAATACGCCTCCGAATACGAAACCAAGAATTGGGACGTGAGGATGCGGCGCGCTCCCACCGTCATTCAATTTCCCGAGCAAGGCATGCAGGCGCGCGACTTGATCTTAGGAATTCAGGCCGGCGGGGCGAGCCGCGCGTTCCTATACGATCGCGTGATCCAGGAAAAGCTGGTACACGGTCGCGTGGGCGCCGAACCCGTGATCCTGGTGGTAGGCGCGGATGGCCAATCGGTACGGGCTTTTCGTGACATCGCGCCTGGCCTGCCGCCGGGCACAGAAGACGCGCCCGAATTTTATCGCCTGAGCGGTGCTCAGCTCGGAGGCGCACTCATGATCGATGCGCCTACCGGCAGCCGATGGAATTTCGAAGGCTGCGCCATCTCCGGGAAAGCAAAGGGCGCGTGCCTGGAGCGCGTCCCCATGCTGAAAGACTATTGGTTCGACTGGCGTGAGTATAATCCCGGGACCACTGTTTGGGGCCACGGCCTGCATTAGCGTTCTCCGATTCGCGCCGTCGCCTCGATCTCGATTTTGACGCGCGGGTCGATCAGCGCGGCCGAGATCATGGTGGCCGCGGGCCGTATTTCGCCGAAATATTTCCGCAGCACCGGCCAGCAAGGCTCAAAGTCCTCAACGCGCGGAAGAATGTACCGCACGCGCACCACGTCAGCCAGGCGGCTGCCCGCCGCAGCTAGCGCCTTCTCGATATTGACCAAGCACTGCTCGGCCTGCTCGACCACATTCTCGGAAATGCTCATGGTTCGGTAGTCAAAGCCGGTGGTCCCGGAAACGAAAATCCACTCGCCATCCACCACCGCGCGCGAATAACCGATCTCGCGCTCCCAGGCCGAATCCGACGAGATCAGGCGGCGCAAGCTGAAGTCTCCTCGATAGTTGCATGCATCACTTGCATGCAGCCGGGTAACCAGGGGCTCTTCATAGCCCGTCTATTTTATGACAGAATCTACCAAGGAGAGAAATCTGCATGAAAGCTTCGTTCGCTTCGTTGGTTGCCGGAATCGTATTATTGGCCCCGGCCGCGGCTCTCGCGCATCATTCGTTCGCCGCCGAATATGACGTGAAGAAACCGGTGACGCTCAAAGGTACCGTCACGAAAGTCGAGTGGACTAATCCGCACGCCCGCTTTTATCTGGACGTCAAAGACGAAAGCGGCAAAGTCACCAATTGGAACCTGGAACTGGCCAGCCCGAACGTTCTGGTCCGGCAGGGATGGAATCGGCACTCATTAAAAGTTGGCGATGAGGTCACCGTGGAAGGCTCGGCGGCCAAAGACGGATCGGATATGGCCAACGCCCGGACGGTCACGCTGGCCGATGGCAAGAAGGTATTCGCCTTCTCGGCCGCCGACAATCCGCCGCCTCCCCCGCCGGCCCAATAGAATCGGCAGCTACCAAGGAGAACCACCATGAAGCGCAGCCCTAGTGTTTCGGTTCTAGGTCTTCCGGCAATGATGACGGCCGCACTGTTGTGGAACCTAGCAGCGGTCGCGCAGACTTCAGCGCCCGCTAAAGCGCCCGGCTTGTCGGACGCGGAAGCCACGGCTCCCGCGGGCGGAAGCGCCAACCGGGACACCAGGCGGCCCAGGCGTCCCGACGACACGCCACACGGCCCGGTGCCGCGTCTGGCCGACGGACACCCGGATCTATCGGGCGTATGGCAGGGCGGTGGCCCGGTCGGCGATATCGCGCAAGGGCTGGCGCCGGGCGAGACCATTCCGATCCTTCCGGCGGCCAAGGCGCTCATGGACAAACGGGATTCCAGGAACGACCCGGAGGCCAATTGCCTGCCCACCGGCATCCCGCGCATCGCGCCTTATCCGTGGCGGATCGTGCAAACGCCGACGCACATCTTTTTTCTCTTCGAGGGCAACATCCACAGCTATCGCCAGATCTTCATGAACGGCAAACATCCCGAAGATCCCGATCCCACTTGGTACGGCCATTCCATTGGAAGCTGGGACGGCGACACGCTGGTGGTGGACACGGTCGGCTTCAACGACAAGTTTTGGTTCGATTTTAAGGGCCATCCGCACACCGAGCAGTTGCACACCATCGAGCGCTACACCCGCAAGGACCTCGGCACGCTCGAGAACAAAGTCACCATCATCGATCCCGGCGACTATTCGCGGCCTTTCACCCTGACGTTCACCGCGCGCCTGCGCCCGCACGAGGAACTGATGGAATACATCTGCCAGGAGAATCAGCAGGACGCGCAACACATGTCCGGCCACGCGGACCT
>JASIGB010000204.1:0-3810 GCA_030045355.1 Bryobacteraceae bacterium | reverse complement strand
CGCGCCGTCACCGGTTGTGGAACGCCTCCGGTAGCCTTTACGCGTTGCAGCAGTCCGGCGCCCCGAGGACCGAAGACGATTTCTCCATCGCCGGTCCAGAATCCGGAACCTATTACGAACATGGATTCACACACCACCTGCGGCGGCCCGCCGGCCAGGTCCACTCGCATGAGCTTATTTCCGACGCCAAACGCCAGGGACTTGTTATCGGGGGACCAGAACGGAGCTACGGCCCCGCTGGTGCCCACCAGCAGGCGCGCGTCCACCGCTTCCAGGTCGCGGATCCAGATGCCACCCTTCTCGCCCGCAGTCGTAAACGCCAGCTTGGACCCGTCCGGGGAAACTCGAACATAAAAGTTGACGTCGACCACTTCGGCGCCTTCGGGCAAGGGGACTTGAAAACGCGTTACACGTCCGGCTGGCCGCGATTTGGGCCAAAACTCATAACCGGCCCCCGCAGCGATGAGGATCACGGCTGCCGCAACCGCCGGCCCAAGCCAGCCCTTGCGCGAAGGAGCCTGTGCCGGTATGCCGCTCCCGCTGCCGCTCGAAGGCGGCGCTTCCAGATCGATCAGCTCGAGGCCCGACTTCAGGTCGCCAGCGGACTGCCAACGTTCGTCCGGCTTCTTCTCGAGACATTTTCTGACCACACGTGCCAGGGCGCGCGGCGCCCCGGGCTGGCGCTCGCTGATGGGCGGAGGTTGATCCTTCAGCAGCGAGGCCAGAACGCTGGCCTGGGAGTCGCCCTCGAAGGCTCGCCTGCCGGTGATCATCTCGTAGAGAACCGCACCGAAAGAAAATATGTCGGAGCGCTCGTCGGCTTCCTTGGCCTCCACTTGCTCCGGCGACATGTAATAGAGAGTTCCGACGATCCGTCCGGCGCCGGTAATCGGCTCGGTCATGGTCGCCAGCTCGCCGGAAGCGGAGCCACTGGCTGCCTTGGCCGCATTCAGCTTCGCTAAACCGAAATCCAGCACCTTGATCCCGTTCTTGGTCAGAATGATGTTGCCGGGCTTGAGATCGCGGTGGATGATGCCTTTGGCGTGAGCCGCTGCCAGTGCGTCGACAATCTGGATGGCATATTGGAGGGCTTTGTCGAGAGGAATCGGACCGCGCTCGATGATGGCCGAGAGCGTATCTCCCTCTATGTACTCCATCACCAGGTAGTTTGGACCGACGTCGTAGAGCGTGCAAATGTTGGGATGATTGAGTGCCGAGATCGCCCGGGCTTCGCGCTCAAAACGATCGCTGAATTCGTGCGCCGCAATCTTGATGGCGACGGGCCGGCCCAGGCGTGTGTCCGTGCCTCGGTACACCTCGCCCATGCCGCCCTTCCCGATCGGGGCAACGATCTCATAGGGGCCGAGTTTGTCACCAGCCGACAGAGCCATACGCTGAGTATGGTTCAGTTTATCCGATCAGAAGCGGACCGAGGAGGTATTACAACGCAAACGGAAGTATCGCGCTCTTCTGGGTGAAAGCCACTTGGGATAAGTACACAAAAAACCTCTTTCAGCTTGCCAACCAAAGTACTGAATGATAAAGGCGGTTGTAGTTCGCGTCCGATCTTGCGCCGCACTGCGGGCCCGGTGTTTGAAATCCAGCTCCGAGATTGGGCTCCGGCCGGAGCACGCGCGACCTGGACTCCGCGTCCTCGGCGCTATCGGCGCTTTGCCGTCGAGTGAGGATGCATGCACTCTTGCAGGTCCTGTCAGTGGACGTGGCTGCCAGCGCCGAGCATGACCGACACGGGGTAGCATCTTCTCCTTTTGTTCACCAGAAGTTGTCCGGAACGTGATAGTGGCTATTCAAGACGGCCTTGGGGGCCTTGGAATTTACAATATCTATTTCAACAAGTTACAAGAATGATAGAAGCAAGGCGCCCAATACTTAAGCTGCCTTCACCTTTCATGTCACATCTATGTTACCTTTGAATCAACCTTTTTACATTTGTCAAAAGGGTGAGCCAAGCAACAAGGAGCAACATTGCCATGAAGATCGAGACCTTCGCACGGAGGCCGCTTAAAAACCGCCTTATCGCAGCCACACTTTGCGTGGCGCTGTCCCCCTTCCTAACCGCCAGAGATACCGGCTATGAGGTCAGATACGACGGCGGGTCGTTAACAGAAGCCAAGTCCGGCGACGGTTTGAAACTCTACATCGAAGCGAATGAAATCCGGCTCGTGCGAGACAAGACGGACCTGATGGCGATACCAGCGTCAGCCGTGACAGAGATCAGTTACGGTCAGGACGTTCATCGCCGTGTTGGGGCGGCCATTGGACTTGCTGTGGTTAGTTTTGGTATTGGGGCGCTGATGGCCCTTACTAAGTCCAAGAAACACTTTGTCGGGTTGACCTGGGAGAACGGAGATCAAAAGGGCGGTTTCGCCATGCAGTGCGACAAGAACGATTATCGGGGAATACTGGCCGGACTGGAGGGAATTTCTGGCAAGAAAGCCGTGAATTCAGAAGCGATGACGGTTAAGAACTGACGGCGGAGGAAGATGATGAAAAGGTCCTGGCCGGTGCTAGGGCCGATCCAACCCGATTGGTTCATCTTCGCGCTATGTAATCGCCGCCGGCCCGTTGATCCTACACGGCCTGTGACCGATCTCCATGCTTGGGATCGAGTCCGGGACCAAGCCGGGGTTGAACGCAGGTTCCAGTGAAGAGCACACCAGTCGGCTCTTCATCACACCAGTCGGGGCTCTTCATCAGGAATGGTGGGCGCGACAGGACTCGAACCTGTGACCTCCTGCGTGTGAAGCAGGCGCTCTAACCAACTGAGCTACGCGCCCGCGCGGGGCGAAACTCTCCTAGTTTACCAGCTTCGCCGGGACAGCTCCTAAGGCGAACCATCTAAAGGCCACCCTGCAAGTTCCGCCGAAAAACTACTGACCACTCTTAGGTAGGCTGTTGAGGCCCCGCCGGGCGTCCGATCTTTTTAAGTGAGAACCGATCCGTGCGAACCGAAGTACTAATGCGAGCGGGGGTTCGCCCAAGGCAAACGAATCCGGTATGAAGTCCATCGGCAAATATCAAATCATTGAAGCGCTCGGCTCCAGCGCCACGGCGGAAACCTATCGCGTCCTGGACACCTTTCGGCACCGCGAGTTCGCGCTCAAAATTCTCAAGTCCGTTCCGAACCTCACGACGGAGGCCAAGCAGCAGTTTTGCGACTACCTGAGTTCCTGCGCCGAGCTCACGCACCGCCACATCGCCAAGATCGCGGATCTGGGCGAAGTAGAGGAAGGAATTTTTGTGGTAACGGACTGGCGGTCCGGCGCCGATTTGCGGCAATTCATGGATCAGAACGCCGATCTGCCGCTTGACCAAAAACTGGGAATTCTCGCGCAAGTGGCCGAAGGGCTGGCGTTCGCGCACTCGCGCGGAATCGCTCACGGCGATCTCAAGCCGAGCAACATCTTCGTGGACGGCTCGCGCGATGCCAGCATCGTGGATTTCGGCATCGCGAAATGGTTGGGTGCGATCATCGAGGCCGGCTGCCGTCCGGAAGGCCTGCTGCCCAACTATCTGGCTCCCGAACAAGTGTTGGGCCAGCCTTTCGATGCCCGCTCGGATATTTTCGCTCTGGGTCTGATGCTGTATGAATGCGTGGCGGGCAAATACCCCTTTTCGTCCGATGCCGGTTTGATTCCGCGCGATATCGTGCACAGTGAGCCGGCTGCGCTCGGAACCTGCAACGTCCAGATCCCGGAAGAGCTCGAACAACTGATCTCGCGTGCGCTGCTCAAGAATCCCCAGGAGCGTTTGCAAACCGCGGAGGAATTCGCCTCCGGTCTTTACGTC
>JASIGB010000203.1:0-5077 GCA_030045355.1 Bryobacteraceae bacterium | reverse complement strand
ATCACCCGGGCCGCACCCCACATCGAGAACCTTCCGGCGGGCGATCGGCAGCCCAAGGCTGGCGAGATGATTGAGGCGCGCTGCATTGTGTACCTGATAATGCTCAGAGTAGAAATAATCCATCCCTGGTCCAGTTGAGGTGCCCATGCGTTTTTCTTAATCATAACCTCCATGGCGGCTGGGGGAGGCTATGTGCTTCATTGGTCCGCCCCGGCATACTACAAGCAACGGCATTAGCGGTTCCGCTCCGTCCCTGCGGAGCTGCTCGATTTCAAGGGGCTGCCCCTTTTAACCTCGCGTCCATTTCCAGCAGCCCCTTTTTCCGGACCTCCAATTCGTCATACAGCCTATGCAGCTCCGCGTTGGCAAGCTCCAGCGCTTGCAGCCGCTCCTCTGCCGCCTGCTGGTAAGCCTTCGCCTGTTCGACGAACGCCAGGTCGCGATGGGCCTTCTTGCATAGGCGCGTCAACAGATCGGGCAACTTCACGTCGCTCATAAGCGAGCTCGTGCGGTGGATCACGGTGGGGATGGGCGGTGTCTGCAAGGGTGCCTTGCCCAGGAACAGCGCGCCGATCGTATAGGACACTTGGTCGGTGTGGAACAGGCTCCCGGGAACGGGATCCTCGAGCGTAAAATCTCCTAAAATCTCCAGCCCGCTGTGTACGTAGCGCCTGCGTACCTCGGCTGCGCTGTCAGGCGGGTCATGCGGAGGCGGCAGGTAAGGATTCGCGCCGGCAGCGCCTGGCCCGTAGTCGAAGGTGAGTCCGATGATCCCCCCAGGAGCGAGCAGCCGAGCCATTTCCGATACAGCCGTCTCTTGATCCCGGCTAGTCAAATGCTCGAGTACCGAACAGCAGATGATGCCGTCCACGCTGCCCGGCGCGATACTCGATAAATCGCGCATGTCACCGACTTCAGCCCGGTAATTCTCCAGCCGAAAAGCGCCGGCGCAATGCCGACCGGCCTCGACAATCGCGGGGTTCAAATCCACACTGTGCAGGTGGTTGCCCGCCAGCGCCGCGGAGATCACGATGTGCGAGGCGGGTCCGCCCAAGTCCAGAATGGTCTTGCCGCCCGCAGCCAAACGCAGGGTCTTGTACAGCCAAACATACTCCCACAGCCGGAACGGACGAAGCCCCAGATCGGGTACCAGCTCCAGTTCTCCGGTCGAGCTAATTCGGGCGTCTATGGCGACTGCGAGCAGGTCCAGCAGCAGAAAGTCCTGCAGGTCGGAGTCACTCGCAAACCGGTCCAGAAAATCGGCCAAGCGCCTCCGGTTCAGTGTTAGACTGATGCTTTCAAGCCCCCGAGGTAAATTGGAGTCTTCTGGCAGGTATCCGACTAGCTTATTTATCGATTCGCTGAATTCTGTCTCGCCTTGAGACGGCGTCTGCAATCGTGCGGCCTCCGCTGCTATGGTATCGCGTCCCGGAAAATACCAAACTGCCCGCTGTGCCGGGGACAACGAGCTGCGGCTTGGTTGTTCCCTGGGCGGCGTTGACGGCATCCTCCTCAGCAGCTGTGCCCTCGTTCGTCTGAACTGCGGGGTTGGGCGACTTTCGTTAGATTTATGATCGTTTGGCTGGCATCCTATCCGAGGTCCGGAAACACATTCATCCGTGCGCTTCTGCATTATCTGTTTGGGTTTGAGACTTATTCGGTCTATCAGGAGAATAACGAAACGCAGATCAGGGACAGCGACACGGAAACGCTGCTGCGCCTTGTCGGCCAAACCGACGACTTCAAAGATATGGAAGCGCTTCGGCGCGATACGGCATTACACTTTGTGAAAACCCATGAGCCAGCCCCGGAAGACGACTTCCCAGCTATTGTTCTGGTCCGCGATGGTCGCGACGCTCTGATTTCTTATGCCTACTACATCCTGAAGACGGAGCGAGGGATTGAGCACCCCAGCCGGGATATTCTCTGGAGCACGCTGGAGGAGGTAATTACCGGCGACCATTTTGGCGGCTGGAGCCGCAACGTGGGCTCCTGGGTCGGCCGGGTCGGTCTCCAAAACGTTGTTCGATATGAGCAGCTCATCCAGGAACCGGTGAGTATTGTGACGGCCGCACTGAAGCGCCTGGGCGTGACCAAAGGGCACAGAGCCACAGTGCCCACTTTCGAGGAGCTGCACGCTGCCGTTCCCTGGTTCTTCAGAGCGGGACGACCAGGAACATGGTCAAGCGAGATGCCCGCGCACCTTCAGCAGCTTTTTCTCCAAAGGCACGGTGATACACTGGCGCGACTGGGCTATCGTGATTAGCGTTTAGGCCCGCCTTTCCCAGGGTTCGATTCCGCCTGGCACCGCCCGCAGCAAGGGATGCGGTTTTATCGTGGCGGATTTCAGCAGGCGCAAACGCGACGGATTGCGCGCCCGCAGCTTGCGCTTTAGATGATCGAGCTCGAATTCCAGTTGGCCTTGCGTGACGGTGATCGAATCGATGCGCGGTCTGGGCCTTGCAATTTTGGAGGCGTCGAAATTGTAGCCGCGCGCCTCGGCCTCATCCGCCACGGCCCGGAGATAGGCGCCGATGGCCGCCAGGGGATTTCCCGTGGCACGAAATCGATCGAGCTGCGGGTGAGAGCGATAGCCTTTGGTTTGACCGAGCAGCACCTTCTGTGCGAGCAGGCCCTCGCGCCAGAGAGCCACTAGTCCTTGAGGATCGAGCAGCGATGGGTGCAATGACCAGAGCCGCACGCCGGGCAGATTAGCGCTTATCTACAACGACTACTCCGCCCTTGACCACCAGCTTCGTCTTGAGCCAGTTCCAATAGCCTTCGAGCGGATCGCCATCGAGGAGAATGATGTCGGCCAGCTTGCCAGGTTCGAGCGTTCCCAATTGATCGCCCATTTGAATATAGGAGGCGGTATTTGGCCCCATCATCTTGATGAGATCGCGCATGGAGAACATCACGTTCAGCATCTTGAGCTCGTGATCCAGGCCCGCCTTGGGATCGTAATTGGTATCGGTGCAGTAGCCGAGCGTGACGCCGGCGTCCCAGACGGTGCGCGCGTTCACGGGCATGTATCCGGCTTCCTGGCCGACTCGCACGCCATCCAGGTAGTCGCCGTCGATGATGTCCGCGGGCCACGCCTTGCCGTCGCGAAAGCGCGGGGTGTTGTCGTTGGCGAAAACGCCGAAGACGGGCGAGCCGAAGCTAGTCGTGCCGAGCACCTTCACGCCTGCCGCCGCCACTTTCTGCGCTTGCGCCTTGGTCACCCAATCCTTGTTGGGAAGGTGAACCAGCAGCGGAACGCCGGCATCCACCGCCGCTATCATCGCGGAAGAACTGACGGCATGCACCTGGACGATGACTCCGACCTTTTTCGCTTCGTCCACCACGGCGCGCAGCACTTCCAACTCATGCGCGCTGGGGCCGGGGATGGGCGTGAGCGCGATTTCGCCGGTGAATTTCACGCCCAGATCCGCCATATGCCGCACCGCGGCGCGCGCGCTTTCCGGTGTGCTCTGAGCCAGACGAATGAAGGAGCCGGAGGGGATGATGCGCGGCCCGTTGATCATGCCGCTATTGATGTGATCGCGCAACGTAATGTTGCCTTCCGCCGGACCGCCGCCCGAGAGCACGGTGGTATAACCGGCTTCGAGCAACGCCTGCATCTCGGCTTTTTCGTTGGGGCCGGTGTTAATGTGGCGATGGCCGTCGATAAAGCCGGGCATGGCTGTCATGCCTTGGGCGTCGATGAGTTTGCCCGCCGTCGCGGAAGGATCGCCTGCGGCGACCGAAGCGACCTTTCCGCCGCGAACGAGGATGTACCCGCGCTCGATCACGCTGGCATCGGGGCCGATGATGCGGGCGTTGGTGATGGTGAGGTCCTGTGCGGATAGGGCCGCGGCGAGCGGGGCGAAGCCGGCAAACGTGAGGGCGGCGAGTCGTGCGAACGAGGTCCGTTTCATAGGAAGCATCCAATATACAACCAGTCCTATACAACCAGCGGCGGCACCCTTCGCGCGGGTGGATAATGAATCCATGCCGCCGTGGCTGCAAGACTTACGTTGTGCTTTTCGCCAATTGCGCAAGACTCCGGGCGTGGCAGTGCTGGCTGTCTGCACGCTGGCGCTGGGGGTGGGCGGGAACACGGCGATATTCACGGTAATCGAGAACGTAATCCTGCGGCCGCTGGCGTATGCGCACCCCGACCGGCTGATTTCGATCGGTTCTGCGGCGGACAAAAACACGATCGGCGCGACCTCGTGGCTCAATTACCGCGATATTCGCGGCCAGGCTCGCCAGTTGCGCGATGTTGCGGCGTATTCACAGGATGTGAGCGTAGTACAGACGGAGGACGAATCCGAAAGTGTCGTGGCGCCGCGAGTGACGCCGAATCTGTTTGCGATTTTAGGCGCGCGGCCGTTGCTGGGCCGCACCTTCACCGGAGCGGAAGGCCAGGCGGGCGGGGCGCAGAGCGCAATCCTCTCCGAAGGCCTGTGGCGCGAGGCGTTTCATTCCGACCCCCAGGTTCTGGGGCGTCTGGTGAAGATCGGCGGTATCGCTCGCACCGTGGTGGGCGTGATGCCTGACGCGTTTCGCTTTCCGGAATTGGCCGGGCCGGACGTGCACAAGGGTTTGTGGCTGCCGTTGCAGCCGACGGCGGAAATGCTCAAGGGGCGGGGCTATGTGTTCCTGAATATCCTGGGCGAGCTGCGTTCGGGCGCGAGCGTCGCGCAGGTGCAGCAGGAACTGAACGCCATCGCCGCGCACATTCCGCGCGACGCGGGCAGCCAGCCGGTGGCGTTGCGGTGCATTCCGTACCTCGAAACGCTCATCGGGCCGGCCCGCCCGGTTCTGTATTCGCTGTCGGCAGCGTTGGTGCTGGTGCTGCTGATCGCCTGTACGAACGTGTCGAATCTGCTGATCGCCCGTTGTCTCGCCCGCCAGCATGAGTTCGCCGTGCGGGCGTCTTTGGGCGCGGGGCGCTGGCAACTGATCCGGCAGATGCTGGCCGAAGGTCTGGCGTTGAGCGTGCTCGGCGGCCTGGCCGGCGTTTTGCTCGCCGACTGGGCGATCCTCGGCGTACATAAGCTCCCTGCGGGCACACTCCCGCGCGGGGATT
>JASIGB010000202.1:0-5002 GCA_030045355.1 Bryobacteraceae bacterium | reverse complement strand
GATTTGGATAGCAATCCCACCAAGCTCATCGAAGTGGTGGCGATCGGCAAGCAACTGCTGATCACTCGCGGCGCGCTCACCACCTTTTCCATCGCCAACGACGTGGCGAAGTATTTCGCCATCATCCCGGCGATGTTCATGGCCACCTATCCGTCGCTCGCCATGCTCAATATCATGGGATTGCATACGCCCCAGAGCGCGGTGCTCGCGGCCGTCATTTTCAATGCGCTGATTATCATCGCGCTGGTTCCGCTCGCCCTGCGCGGCGTGAAATACCGCCCGCTCGACGCGGCCAGTCTGCTGCGGCGCAACCTGTTGATCTATGGCATCGGCGGCATCATCGTGCCGTTCCCCGGAATCTGGGCGATCGATCAACTGCTGGTGTTGTTCCGTTTGGCATAGGAGTATTGGAGGATTTATGTTGTCTCAACTTTGGCCGGCGCTTCGAATCAATATTTTTCTGACCATCTTGCTGGGGATCGGTTATCCGCTTGTCGTAACCGGCATCTCGCAGATCGTGTTTCCGCACCAGGCCAACGGCAGCCTGATTACGAAAAACGGCCAAGTCATCGGTTCCGAGCTGCTCGGGCAAAGCTTCAGCAAGCCCGAATACTTCCAGCCGCGCCCCTCGGCGGCCGGCAACGGCTACGACCCTACCGCTTCGGGCGGGTCCAATTATGGTCCAACGAATCAGAAGCTGATCGACCGCGTGAAGGCCTCGGTGGATCAATTCCACAAGGACAATCCCGATTACAAAGGACCCATCCCGGCCGATTTGCTCACCGCATCCGGCAGCGGCCTCGACCCCGATATCAGCCCGGCTTCGGCCGCGGCTGAAGTTCCGCGCGTTGCCAAAGCCCGCGGAATTTCCGAGGATCAGCTCAATCAACTGGTGGCCGAGCACACCCAGACCCCGGAGCTGGGGATCCTGGGCGAGGCGCGCGTGAATGTGTTGGATCTCAATCTGGCGCTGGACGCGCGCTATCCGAAAAAGTAACGGGATTGCAGCCTTTTGCGTTAGCGCTTGCGGGCGCCTGGTGCGTCGAAGGCCCGCAAGCGCTATTTTTGTCTTAGGAGCATGCCATGATTTTGTGCGACCTGTGCGGTCAAGAGAAGAAATGCCGGCCGAGAGAAATCGAAGGCCAGGAGTACGACATCTGTTCAGAATGCTGGACTCCGATCGCGGCCAAGCTGGAAGGGAAGGGAAGGACGCCCAAGGAAACGGTCTTTCTGCCGCCCGCGGCAACACAGGCGCCGGAGCCGAAAGAAACCAAGCCGGCGCCGGGTGAGCCGCCCAAGATTTGGGGCCGCGCGATCCACTAGCCGAGGCTGCCATATATGGTACCTTATATGGCATGCTGACCAAGACCACGGTCTACCTCGATTCCGACACGCTGCTCGTGCTGCGCCGCATGTCGGAAGCGCAGGGGCGCAGCCAGGCCGAGCTGATCCGCGACGCCGTGGAGAATTTCACTCGCAACACCAAGCGCCCGAAGATCCCTGGTGTTGGGGAGTTTGATAGCGGGCGCACGGACACTTCCGAGCGCGCGGACGAACTTCTGAAGCGCGCCGCCAGACGCGGGCGATGGCGCTAATTGCGGATTCAGGCGCCATCTATGCCATTTACGATGTCCGTGATCGTCACCACACGGCCGTAGCCGATGTCATCGGCCGGGAGCGCGGCGCCATGCTGATCCCGATGGCGATTCTCGCCGAAATCGACTATCTGCTCCGCATCCGCCTCGGCGCTCGCGCCGTCGCGCGATTTCTGGAAGGCATTGCTGTGGGCGGCTTCATTCTCGAACCGTTTACCACCCAGGATCTTGCCCGCTGCCGGGCGTTGCTAGAGAAATACGCGGATTTGGATATTGGGCTGGCCGACGCCGCGGTGATCGCGACGGCCGAACGGCTCGGAGTCCGTCGAATCCTCACGGTTGACGAGCGCCATTTCCGCGCGGTCCGAAGCTGGGACGGAAAGCCCTTCACCCTGCTTCCCGCCGGCGGCTCATGAGTGACTCGTTAAAATTGCAGCAGGCGCTCGGCTTCCGCCGCCAGGTTTTCCACCTGCGGCAGAATCTCGTTTTCCAGTTGAGGATTGTACCCGACCCAGGTATCCAGCGCGCCGACGCGGCCCACCGGCGCATCCAGGCGATCGAACAATTCATTGGCGATGCGCGCGGCGATTTCCGCGCCATAGCCCCAAGACAAACAATCCTCATACGCCACCATCACCCGATTGGTTTTTTCGACTGACGCCCGAATGGTCTCCCAATCGTACGGCGAAAGCGTACGCAGATCGATCACCTCGATGGTCTTATCGGGATTGCGTTGCTCCACCTGCGCCGCGGCCTGCAGCATCTTCTGCACCACCGCGCCGTAGGTAATCACCGTCAAATTCTGCCCGGCTTTCACCACGCTCGCCTTGCCGAACGGAATGGTGAAATCGGGCCCCGGATGCTGCGAGCGATTGTAGATTTCGCGATACAGCTTCTTGTGCTCCAGGAACATCACGGGATCGTCGGAACGAATCGCCGTGCGCAACAGCCCGCAGGCGTCCAAGGCGTTCGAGGGCATCACGACGCGCAAGCCAGGGAGGTGTGTGAAAATCACTTCGCCGCACTGGCTGTGATAAATGGCGCCGCCGCTCAAATATCCGCCGATGGCCACGCGCACCACCACCGGAGCGCTGAAGCCGTTGTGCGAGCGCCAGCGCAGCGTGGCCAGCTCGGCGCGCAATTGCATCATCGCCGGCCAGATGTAATCGAAGAACTGAATCTCCACCACGGGCTTCAATCCGCGTTCGGCCAAACCGATGGCGCGTCCGATGATGCTGGCTTCGGCGAGCGGACTGTTGAACGAACGCGCGCTGCCGTACTTGACCTGCAGACCCGCGGTGGCTTTAAACACGCCGCCTTTGCCCTTCACCTCGGCGAGATTGGCTTCGCGGCTGCAATCGGCCACGTCCTCGCCGAAGACAATGATGCGCGGATTGCGCTCCATCTCTTCGGTGAGCGTGAGATTGATCTCATCCAGCATGGTGCGCGACTCGCCAGCTAGTTGCGGCGTAGCGTCGAATTCGGCGGAGGTGGGGTCGATCTTGTCGGAATACAAATACTGGAGCGCGGAACCCTTCAAAGGCGCGTCGGCGCGGATGGCGCGGTCGGTGGCCTGCTGGATCTCCCGGTCGGCTTCGTGGACCAGCACCTGCAATCCCTGGCGGTCCAGAACGCCCTCCGAGATCAGCCATTCGGGGAAGCGCAGCAGGGGATCGCGCTGCTCCTCGGCTTCGCGCTCGGCCCGGGTCTTGTAGAATTTTTCGTCGTCCGACAGCGAGTGCGAATAGGGACGAGTGACACGGGCGTGCACCAGCGCCGGGCCCTTGCGCGCGCGTGCGTACTCGGCGGCTTGCGTCAACGCGTGATAGGAGGCGACCACGTCGGTGCCGTCCACTTCGATGCGCTTCAAACCCGGAAATCCGGCGACGAGCTGCGCGACGTTGCCGCCCGCGGTCTGGCTTTCCACCGGAACCGAAATGGCGTAACCGTTGTCTTCGATCAGGAACACCAGCGGCAGGTTTTCCAGACACGCCGCGTTCATGGCTTCCCAGAATTCGCCTTCGCTGGTGGCGCCTTCGCCACTCGAAACCAGGGTGACTTCGTCGGATTCGGCGTCGAGATAGCGGTACGCCTGCGCGCAGCCCGCGGCTTGCAGGAACTGGGTGCCGGTGGCCGAGGAGCGCGAGACGATGTGCAGTCCGGCGTTGGTCCAATGCGAAGGCATCTGCCGGCCGCCCGAGGCCGGGTCCGCATCCGCGCCCACGGCCGCGAGCAGCATGTCTTCGGCGGTGATGCCCAGCATCAAGGCCAGGGTTCGATCGCGGTAATACAGGTAGAACCAATCGTGCGCGGGGCGGAACACCAAGCCCGCCGCGGCCTGCACGGCTTCGTGGCCGGCGCCGCTGATTTGGAAAAAGATCCGGTTCTGGCGCTTCAGCAGAATCTCGCGATCGTCCAGGCGCCGCGCCATGTACATCGCGCGGTAGGCGCGGATGAGCTGGTCGTGCGAGAGCGAGAGCTCGGTTTGAGAGAGATCGACTTCGGACCGAACGCGAGTGGGCGTAGCCATGCGCTTATTGGATGCTTTCCCCGCCTATAGTTTACCAGCGGATTGAGCCAGGCCACCGCTCCACCGTACTTCGGCGACTGGAAACCCGCCCCGCGCCCCGTCAACTGATCCTCGGAAGCTCGCGTGTCATCAGCCCAAATAGGACGAGCGAGGCCGCCACGGGTATCGAGGTCCAAAAGTACATGACTACGGGTGAATTCGGCCAACTGTTGTTCGGTTGATAATATGCCCGCAGCACGTCCACGGGAATCGGATACAGAAGAGCCGCACTGAGCGCACCGATTCCCAGCAGCCACCACAGTTTTCGCCGCGCGGCGTAGGTCAGGAGAATGGCGACGCCGGGGTATTCCATCAACTGATAATGCGTCCAACATACCGGGGAGGCCGCAAGTGCGAGCGCCATGACCGCCGCGCTTGCCAGCGGGACCTGCGGAGCAGCCAGTCTGAATCGAACCCGTCGCGCGAGGACAACGCTTCCCACGGCCAAAGTAACCAGAGCCACGGCGAGTGAGACGGCGCGCTGGCCCCCAGAAAGCTCCAGCGTCTGCAACCCGTTTCCCGTAATCCAGTCGAGCGGCATTGGTTTGCCAAAACGATAGGGCTCGTAAACGCGCAATGCGACCGATGGCAGCGACCAACTGAGCACGGAAGGCGTTCCGGCAAGGTAATCCTTGTGTACGGGCGCATCCGGGCCGTACAAGAAATAGGCGACGAAAACCCACGGAAGCCCGATCAAAATAGCAGCCGTTAACCCTGCCGAAAGCAGCGCCCGGAAGTTCCTGCGTAACGCGAAAATCAAACACAGGACCCCCGGAATTAGCTTGACAGCGACACCCGCCCCGATGCACTCTCCCGGCCCTCGCCCGCCCGCCGTGTA
>JASIGB010000201.1:0-2503 GCA_030045355.1 Bryobacteraceae bacterium | reverse complement strand
AAGTCAACATCTGGCTGACTATGAGTCCGCCGACAATGGAAATTCCCAGAGGCCTTCGCAACTCGGCGCCGGCGCCCCAGCCCAACGCCATAGGCAGGCCGCCCAGCAGAGCAGCCATGGTGGTCATCATGATCGGGCGAAATCGCAGCAGGCAGGCCTGATAGATGGCGTCGCGCGAATTCATTCCTTCGTTCCTTTCCGCCGCCAGCGCGAAATCGATCATCATGATCGCATTCTTCTTCACGATGCCGATCAGCAGGATAATGCCGATCATAGCGACAATGTCCAGATCGCTGTCGAACAGGACCATGGCCATGAGCGCTCCCAGGCCGGCCGAGGGCAGAGTCGAAATGATGGTCAGAGGGTGAATCAAACTCTCGTAAAGTATTCCGAGCACGATATAGACTGCCAACAACGCGGTCCCGATCAGAATCGGCTGGCTGCTCAGCGATTCCTGAAAGGCTCTCGCGGTGCCGGCGAACTCTCCGGTGATATCGGCAGGGAGACCGATGTCCAATTCAGCCCGCTTGATCGCGTTCACGGCGTCGCTCAGCGAGACGCCCTCCTCGAGGTTGAATGAAATCGTCGCGGCCGGAAACTGCCCCTGGTGTGGTAAGGAAATGGGCGTTTCCCCTTCCGTGAAATGCGTGAAGGCCGACAACGGAACATCAGTGCCTGTGGGCGACTGAACGTAGATGGTCTTCAGAAAATCCGGGCTTTTCCACCATTGCTGCTGCAGGGCCAGAACGACATGGTACTGATTGATCGATTTGTACATCACCGAGACCTGGCGTTGGCCGAAAGCGTCATAGAGCGCCGAATCGACCGCTTGCGCCGTGAGGCCAAGGCGCGACGCGGTGTCGCGGTCGATAATCACGTTGGAGGATAAGCCGGAATTCTGTTGGTCAGAGCTCACGTCGGCTATTTCGGGCACTTTCGAAAGGCGCTCCAGAAGCCTGGGCCCCCATAGCGCTAAAGAAGCGAAATCGGGCGCCTGGAGGGTGTACTGATATTCTGCGTTCCCTTGCCGGCCGCCAATGCGCACGTCTTGCGAGTTCTGCAGGTATAAAACACCGCCAGGCACTCCCGAAGCCTTGATGCGGAGACGAGCCAGCACTTGGTCCGACGTGGACTTGCGTTCTCCCACCGGCTTGAGCTGCACGTTGATTTGCGCCTGGTTCGCTCCCCAGCCGCCACCGCTCGTTCCGGCCACCATGGTCACCGTTTCGACGTCGGGGTCCTTGTGAATCACTTCCTCAAAAAATCTCGCCTTCTCGAGCAACGCCTGATACGAAATGTGCTGCTGGCCGACAATATATCCGTTCAAGCGCCCGGTGTCCTGCTGCGGGAAGAACCCCTTAGGCACCTTGACATAGAGGTAAACGCTGACCGCGACGGTGAGCAACAACACCGCCAGTGTAGGCCCGGCATGGTCGAGCACAACGTCGAGCGCCGATGCATAAGTGGAAATAATCCATCGGTAAAAACGCTCCGTCAGGTTGTAGAGGCGGCCGTGCTCCTTGTGCTCTTTCAGAAGACGCGCGCACATCATGGGCGTCACCGTGAGGGACACCACCATGGAGATGCCGATGGCGACCGAAAGAACCACGGCGAATTCGCGGAAGAGCCGTCCCACGATACCAGGCATCATCAAGATGGGGATAAACACGGCTGTCAGGGACATGCTCATCGACAGAACAGTAAAGCCAATCTCCTCGGCGCCCTTGAGGGCAGCCTGCATTGGTTTTAGGCCGTTTTCCATGTGGCGGGTAATGTTTTCGACCACGACAATCGCGTCATCGACGACGAATCCCGTAGCAATGGTCAGCGCCATCAAGGAAAGATTGTCCAGCGTGTATCCCATCAGGTACATCCCGCCAAAGGTGGCAATGATCGATACGGGGACTACCACGCTCGGGATGAACGTCGACCGGCCGGTGCGCAAGAAGACGAACACCACCAGAATCACCAGCCCGATGGAGACGATCACGTTGCGCTGGGCATCCCGCATCGAATCCCGAGTCGTAATGGTGCGGTCTTGAGCGATGTTCAAGCGAACTGTCGGCGGCAACTGCGCGTTGAACTCCGGCATCAACGCTTTGATCCGCGCGACGGTGTCGACCACGTTGGCATTGGGCTGGCGGTTGATCTGGATCTGCACCATCGGATTGCCGTTGACGATGCCCTCGTTTCGGACATCCTCATTGCCGTCGACTACACGCCCGAGGTCCGAGAGGCGGACAGGTGCGCCGTTCCGGTATACCACCACCAAATCCTTGTAATCTTTCGCCTGGAAAGGCTGATCGGTGGCATATAGAGGAATCTGCTCCTGGGAGTTCGACAGGGCGCCTTTGGCCTGGTTCGCATTGGCCTGCTGCAGGAACGTGCCGATCTGATCGAGGCCCACGTTGTAATCGGAAAGCGGCTGCGGATTCACTTCGACGCGCACTGCGGGAAGCGAACTTCCGCCCACCTGAACTTGCCCGACGCCTTTGACCTGCGA
>JASIGB010000200.1:0-3411 GCA_030045355.1 Bryobacteraceae bacterium | reverse complement strand
CTCTTCGGCGAGATACGGCGCGAAGGGCTCCAGCATGAGTGTCAACTTTTCCAACACTTCAGACATCACGGGCGCCGACAGATCCTTCTCGACGTCGGTCAACACATTCATTAAACCCATCAACGCCGCAATCGATGTATTGAAATGCCAGCGGCCTTCGAAATCGTCGGTGATCAGCTTCAGCGTCTGGTGGAGTTTGCGCAGCGCTGTCCTATCGGAGGCCGTGGGCTCGGCAGCCCCTGAGCCGACGTTGCGCGTCACAAAGCGATAGACGCGGCTCAGGAATCCGTAGGCGCCGTTCGCGCCGGCGTCGGTCCAATCCATCTCTTTTTCGGGCGAGGTGGCGAACAGTTCGAACACCCGGCCGCTGTCGGCGCCGTAACGCTCCACCATTTCATCCAGGCTCACTACGTTGCCGCGCGATTTCGACATCTTGGCCCCGTCCTTGATCACCATCCCCTGATTGAACATATGCTGGACCGGCTCATCGTTCGCAATGATTCCGAGGTCGCGCATCATTTTGGTCCAGAAGCGCGAGTAGATCAAATGCAGGATGGCGTGCTCGATTCCGCCGATGTACTGATCGATTTCGAACCAATAGGCGATCTTTTTCGAATCGAACGGCGCGCTGGAATTGTGCGGATCGCAATAGCGATAGAAATACCAGGACGAATCGATGAACGTGTCCATCGTGTCGGTCTCGCGGCGAGCAGCCTCGCCGCACTGGGGACACTTCACATTCACGAACTCCGGCACGTTTTCAAGCGGCGACCGGCCCTTACCGGTGATCGGAATCCCGAGCGGCAGGACGACGGGGAGATCGCTCTCAGGTACCGGAACCATGCCGCATTTCGGGCAGTAGATCACAGGAATCGGCGTACCCCAATAGCGTTGTCGGGAGATGCCCCAGTCCTTGATGCGATAGGTGATGGCGGCCTCGCCGAAACCCTCCGCTTCGGCCTTCGCGGTCATGAGCCGCCGCGCCTGTTCGCTAAGCAGCCCCGTGTACTCGCCCGACTCCCGGAGGCGACCATCGTCAAGAAAGGCGCCAACAATGCTAATGACAGGAACCAGCGGGTCAATAACGGGGTGCCATTGGATATTGTACTTTTCAGCGAATTCGAAGTCGCGCTGGTCGTGTCCCGGGACGGCCATGATCGCGCCCGTGCCATAACCCATCAGCACGAAATTTCCAATCCAGATGGGGATCCTCTCGCCGCTGAAAGGGTTGATAGCAAAACGGCCCGTAGGAACACCTTCCTTCTCGACATCGCCGGGGCCTTTAGCCGCGCGCGAATCGATCATCCGTTTGACTTGCAGCTTCGTATCAGCGGTCACGAGTTGCGCAACAAGTGGATGCTCCGGAGCGAGAATCACGCAAGCAGCGCCGTAGATTGTGTCCACGCGCGTGGTGAACACACGAATCTTCTCGCCCGATCCATCAAGCGTAAAATCGATCTCCGCACCTTCTGATCGCCCGATCCAATTGCGCTGCATCAGCAGCACACGCTCCGGCCAGCCGTCTTCCAGTTCATCAATGGCCGAGAGCAGTTCGCCCGCGTAATCGGTGATGCGCAAAAACCACTGCTCGATTTCGCGCTGCTCCACTTGCGTGGATTCGTGCCGCCAGCAGCATCCATCGACCACTTGTTCGTTCGCGAGCACGGTGCCGCACTCGGGGCACCAGTTCAGCAGGGCCTTCTTCTTATAAGCGAGCCCGCGCTCCAGCATCTTCAAAAAAAACCACTGGTTCCAGCGATAATATTCGGGATCGCAAGTGGCGATTTCGCGCGACCAATCGTAGCTGAAGCCCATGCGCCGGTGCTGCCGCTTCATGTTGGCGATGTTGTGCATGGTCCATTCGTAGGGATCGCGCTTATTGGCGATGGCGGCGTTTTCGGCCGGCAAGCCGAAGGCGTCCCAACCCATGGGGTGCAGCACATTAAAGCCGCGCATGCGCTTGTAGCGCGCCAGCGCGTCGCCGATGGCATAGTTGCGCAGATGCCCGATGTGCAGTACGCCACTCGGATAAGGGAGCATTTCGAGCACGTAGAACTTGGGCTTGCTCGAATGCTCTTCGGCTTCAAAGAGCTTGGCTGAGGCCCAGCGCTCGCTCCACTTCAACTCGATCTGGTTATGGTCGTACTGCTTTTCCGGCATCTCTTTCAGAATTACATGCCTCTCCAGACGCCTTCAAGGCGTGCTGCGGCGCAGGCAACGTAGGCTGCACACCTCAAAGTCCCCCCTTGAGTGCGCGTCCGCAGGAGGCGCTAAGACCTGCCAGTTCTAACGGAGCCCTCTTGGAGGCACGAATACCGCATAGGCGTTTAGGGCAAGGCCGCAGGTACCTGCCACAATCAACGTACACTGCGGGATCCACGCCAGGGTTGGGTTGAGCGCATCGAAGTTCACGACCGCCGCGGCCGCAATGACGAGAAATGCCCTCTGCCAACCAATATATTGCCTAACGGTCATCTCACCTCCCCTTTCGACCAAGTTGGAGGCGTGCTCTGTGGTGCAAAGGCCTTACGTCCGCCGCGAAAGGAACTTAGAGCTTCCGTCTTAGTGGATGAGAGCCGAACCAGGAGGGTTTCGGAGTTCTTCTGGCCCGGGTGCCCGGACTTCGAGACCTCGATATGGGCGTCTCTCAATCGGTGAGATCCGTAAGCCGCCGCTTGGCATGAGTGTAACTTCGAAGTCGGTGCCGTGTGGGCTAAGTGCCTTCGCGATTTCGACAGCCATCTTGGTGTTTGCGGCTGATAGATACACGACCCCTTGGTCCTCTGCCGAGGCCACAGAGTGTACCCACCCTCGAACCCGAAGGGTCGGGGACGACGCCGGGCCCGCTGCCGGCTCTTCGCCCCACGACGACCACTGCCAAGCTGTGTTCAAGTGGTGGTGACGCGCCACCCAGAGATAGTTCATCGAGTAGGGCAGGCGCCCTGTAATAGTTTGCTCGGAGGGGAGTTCATGTAGACTTTTATCGAGCCCAGCATCCTCGGTATCGGAGGTAAGCGGCTTCGCATCACCGGCACCATCGCTGTTTTCGGGGCGCTGCTTCAGACGAACATATACGTTCGCGGCCAACGCCGCGATCCCAGACAGCATTAGCGCGCATCCAGGCAGTGTTGGACTCCCGAAACGATTAAAAGATAGAATTGCCAGTATGGCAACCAGAAAGCACGCCTTCTGAACGTGTCCGTAGGTGGTTAGGCTCATCGCTCCTCTAACATTGTAGTGGGTTTCAAATGGCATCTCTCTCCTGCGCCCGTGATCTCTTCGGCTGCCCCGTGCTAAGCCCGGCTGTCCACCCAAGCCCTGCTGCGAATGCTTGCTGAACGTGCTGTGGGTTCGTCAGCCACAGCGACACGACCGTACCAATACCCAAGAATATCGCTAGCTGAAGAAAGT
>JASIGB010000018.1:0-5891 GCA_030045355.1 Bryobacteraceae bacterium | reverse complement strand
TCGCGCACGCGCTCCATCACGCTCTCGATGATCTGCGCTTCATCGCAATCGGCATTTTTTGCGACGGCTTCGATAAGCCGCTGTTCGCCGAACATCTCGCCGTATTCGTTTTCGGGCTCCGTGATCCCGTCTGTGTAGCACAGCAGCAGGTCGCCTGTGCGCAGCTCCAGCTTGCTTTCCTCGTACTTGGCGAACGGAAACGCGCCGACCACGGTGCCGTTGACATCCAGCGGTGTCGCTGCCCCTCCCCGGAAAAGCACCGGCTGCAAGTGCCCTGCGTTGGTATAAGTGAGCACCCCGGTTACCGGATCGTAGATCGCGAAAAAGAACGTCGCGTATTTTTCGGGCGACGTGGTGGCGTGCAGTTGCAGATTCAGCTCGCTCACCATCCGTGCCGTCGAAAACCGCGTGCCGTTCATCGCCCCATTGAGCGATTCTGTAGACGCCCGCAGCTCCATCCGCACCGCCGCCTGAATCGTCGCCATCAACAAGGCTGCCGAAATTCCTTTCCCCGCCACGTCGCCGATGGCGATCGCGAGTTTACCGTCCACCAGTTGATAATCGTAGTAATCGCCCGACACCATGCGCGCCGGATGGCACATCCCCAGCACCTCGAGACCCTCCATCACCGGAGGCGCCTTCGGATAAAGCTGGTCTTGTACGCCGCGCGCGATCTCGATTTCGGTCTCCAGGCGCTCCTTTTCCTTCGACACCGCCAGCAGATGCTCCAGGTTTTGCGTCATGGTGTTGAACGAGGTGGCGAGCTCGGCGATCTGATCGCGCCCCTTCACCTGGATCAAGTGCGAGAAATCGCCGTGCATCACGCGCTGCGTCCCCGCGTATAGCGAATGTACCGCACCCGTGATATTGCGTGAAATCGAGATGCCGATCATCAATCCCGCCACTCCCACCACCAGGAACGCGATCGCTACGCCATAAAAGATCGCCAACACCCCGCCCTGCGATTCGTCAGCGCCGGGGCTCAAGATGGCGCCCAAGATCGCCGACGGCCGCGTGTGAACAGCCAAAAGGGCGCGTTCGGTTTGCTCCGGATGCGACCAATCGGTGGCCTGCATCAGCGACCACCAGCGCACATCCACGTCGAAGCGATTCACCGGCGGCGGCACCGGCACGGTACTTTCCTCGCCGCCTGCCGCGCTCGGCTTGAAATCGGCATCGCTCGCGCCGGGCTTGTTCCCATCCCGCGCTCCGGAAAAAAGAAAATAGATCTCGCCTAGGCCCGGCTCCAGGCTGCTCAGATACCGCCGCGTCAGCGGGACCAGCGCCAGCATCCGCGCCTCGCCCGAGGCTGTATCGGCCCACGCATAGTAGCGGCCGCCACGATAAACCACGCCCGTGGCGTTCGCACCCAGGTCCGGTGGAATACTCAGCTTCGCGTCCGCCGGCCAATCGCGCGTCTCACCGCGCTCGGAAATGCACACAATCAGCCCCGGGAAATGTTGCACCTCCCGCGTCGCGATGTTCTGCAAATTGCCCGGCGAAGCCTCCAGATCGCCCGCAACCGATCGCAGTGCAACTAACCTCCGGTCCAGCTCGGACCGCACCAGGTAGGTCGCCATCTGGCCTGCCAACATGTACCCGCCCAGTCCTACCAGCGTCAGCACCAGCAGCACCGGCAGCACGCCGATGAACAGATACGTAACCACGAGCCGGTTGCGCAGACGCCAGGTGAACTTTCTCAGTCCGAGCCGCAGCAGTCGCAGCGCAAGCCACCCGCCCAACGCGTACGTCACCAACGCCGCGAAAATCTCCAGTCCGCTCCCCGGCCACGCCACGCGCAGGATCAGGTACACCACCAGCGCCGCAACGAAGGCCTTCACTACCTTCCCCGCCCGCTTCCAAACGGACTGGATCGAAAAGTTCACACGCGCGATTTGGCGATCTCGGGAGTCTCAGCGGCCGCTTCCGGCAGCGGCTTTTCCGGTTCCAAAAAATACCGCGTCAACTGTTGTTGTAGGACGCCCAACGCCGTTTCCGGATCGTCGGCGTATTGGAACAGCTTCAGGTCGTCGCGATCGATGGTGCCGTGCTCCACCAGCGCCTCGAAATTCAGAATCTCGCGCCAGAATTTCGATCCGTACAGCACGATCACGATCCGGCTTTCCAGCTTCCTGGTCTGCGCCAGCGTCAGGATCTCGAACAGCTCGTCCAGCGTTCCGAATCCTCCCGGAAAAATCACCAGCGCCTTGGCCAGGTACGCAAACCAGAACTTGCGCATGAAGAAGTAGTGGAATTCGAACGCCAGCTCCGGCGTGATGAAAGCATTCGGTCGCTGTTCGAACGGCAGCCCGATGTTCAGCCCGATGGTCTTGCCGCCCGCATCCGCCGCGCCCCGGTTCGCCGCCTCCATGATGCCCGGCCCGCCACCGGAGCAGATCACAAAGCGGTGCGATGCCCCCTCCAGCTTGCTCGACCATTCCGTCACCAGCCGCGCCAGCGTCCGCGCATCGCGATAATAGCGCCCCAGCGGCCCTTCTTCGCTGATGCGCGCCGAACCGAAGAACACGATCGTGTCCTGGATCTTTTCATCGCGAAAGTGGGAAAGCGGCTCCAGATACTCGGATAGAATCCGCAGCCCGCGTGCATCGGGACTCTCGAGAAAAGTTTCGTTCAGATAGGCCACCGGCCGGTGGCTCTCGTGGGAATTGCCTTCAATCATGGGACGGGGCGGGGGCGCCTTCGAGCGCCTCCAAACGCTTCTCCAATTGTCTCACTGTCTTCAACAATTCAGGCAATTTCGGGAAAGCCGTGATCGCCCGCAGCCACTCGCGCGCATCGAACGCCGGCGACCCCGACATCACCGCTCCCGCCTCCACGTCGCCCCCGATCCCGCTCTGCGCGTAAATCACCGCATCATCGTGAATCGTCAAATGCCCGGAAATCCCTACTTGCCCCGCCAGCAACACGTTTTTTTCGAGAATCGATCCGCCGGCCAGCCCCGTCTGCGCGCAAATGATGTTGTCCTCGCCCACCACGCACCCGTGCCCCACCTGCACCAGGCTGTCGATCTTGGCGCCGCGCTTCACCCGTGTCTCGCCCACCGAAGCCCGGTCCACCGAGGTGAGCGACTGGATCTCCACATCGTCCTCGATCACCGCGACCCCCGACTGCACAATCTTGAAGTGCGTGCCCTCCCGCGTCTTCGCGAACCCGTAGCCGTCCGCCCCCACCACCACTCCGTTTTGCAGGATCACCCGGTCGCCGATGCGGCAGAACTCCCGCACCACGGCATGCGAATGCGCGCAGAAATCATCGCCGATTTGGGCGCCTTCGTAAATTACGACGTGCGGATGCAAAACCGCATTCTTCCCGATGGTCACACGCTCGCCCACCACGGCAAACGCCCCGATCGAAGCTCCCTCGCCGATCCGCGCCGTCGCAGCAATGGAAGCCTGCGGATGAATGCCCGGTTTCGGCCGCGGTGGTTGATAAAACAACGCCAGCGCCCGCGCGAAGTCGTGGTACGGATTGGCCGAAATCAGGCTCGCCGGCCCCGGCTGTTTCAGCGCCTGCTTCACCAGGATCGCTCCAGCTCGGGTCTCCTTCACCTTGGACGCATACTTCGGATTGGCCAGAAACGTCAGCTCGCTCGGCCCGGCGCGCTCCACCCCCGCCACGCCCGTGATCTCCAGCTCCGGGTCGCCCTCCAGCTCGCAGCCGAGCTTCGACGCCAACTCGCCCAGGCGAATCCGCTGAATCGTATTCATAATGGTTGGCTTCATTGTATCCGCGCAAACCCAACTCAGCTGCACCACCGCCTTGACGCCATTGCCCATCGTTGGCCTCGAACGGGGTCTTGCAACAGGTATAGTCAGGCGGAGGTTGACTCAAACACATGTATTCCGTGGTCGCAGCATCTCAACGGCAGATCCTCGATTTAATCAGTGCCGACGAATTGAAGGAGTACGAGTGGCTTTGCGAGAATCCAGGGCTGGCGCGCGCCAACCAATACCAGCAGCGATACAGGAGCTTCTGGGGCATGAATCGCGCCAGCAGCGCCTTTTGCAGGAGGTACTTCGAGATCCTAGAGGCGGGGACGACCGGGGACCTACCCGGCTTACTCCGGGAGCTGGAAAATCCGTCAATGCGCCGCAACGGGACGCCAACCGTTCAGTTCTCGTTTGCGACAAAGCTTCTTCACACCCGCGACGCCCAGCTTCCACTCTACGACTCGCGCGTGGCCCGGTTTTTCCTGTTCGAGCCGCCCTCTGGAGGCGACCGAATGCCTAGGCTTATCGCTTTCTATCGGTTCCTGGCGAGCGAATACGCCCGGATTATCAACGGCGGCCATCTGGCAGACGCGATCAGTGCGTTTCGCCAGCGATTCAAGCCCCTGCAACACCGTGACGAGAAGATCATCGATTGGCTTATCTGGGCGTTTGTGGGTCTCGCGGATGATGGAGCGCTGCTGGAACGGCGGATTGCGTTTAAGTGAAGGCCGCTTGTTTGATCAGCAGCAAACCTTGTCCGCCCCCGGCGAAAAAATATCGCCGCACCCACCACACTCCCTCCCACCTCCAATGTGGTGAGACCCTGCAAACATACTTGACAACAACACACTAAAGTTTGATAATGGTCTCAGGCTAAATAACCACCCGGACTCGTAGCCGGAGGATTGAGGGAAGAATGAGCAAAATCATAGGTATAGACTTGGGAACGACCAACTCCGTCGTGGCCGTTATGGAAGCTGGCCAGGCCGTCGTCATTCCCAATCAGGAGGGGGGCCGGACTACGCCGTCCGTCGTCGCTTTCACCAAGAGTGGAGAGCGGCTGGTGGGCCAGGTGGCGAAGCGCCAGGCCGTCACCAACCCCGAAAACACGATTTATTCGATCAAGCGCTTCATGGGCCGCCGCTTCAACGAAGTGAGCGAAGAGATGAAGCTGGTTCCGTATAAAGTCGTCGCCGGCGAGAACGGCGACGCCCGCGTCGAGATCAACGGCAAGCGCTATTCGCCGCCCGAGATTTCCGCGATGATTCTCACCAAATTGAAGGAAGCCGCCGAGGCGTATCTCGGCGAGAAGGTCACCAAGGCCGTCATCACGGTCCCGGCCTACTTCAACGATTCCCAGCGCCAGGCCACCAAGGACGCCGGCCAAATCGCAGGCCTGGAGGTGATGCGCATCATCAACGAGCCCACGGCGGCCGCGCTCGCCTACGGGCTCGACAAGAAGAAAAACGAAGAGATCGCCGTGTATGACTTCGGTGGCGGCACGTTCGACATCTCCATCCTGGAAGTCGGCGACGGCGTCGTCGAAGTGAAGTCCACCAACGGCGACACCCACCTGGGCGGCGATAACATCGATCAAAGGATCATCGACTGGCTGGTGCAGGAGTTCAAGAAAGAAACCGGCGTCGACGTGTCCCGTGACCAGATGGCCTTGCAGCGCCTCAAGGAAGCCGCCGAGAAGGCCAAAATCGAGCTGTCCACGGTGCTCGAAACCGAGATCAATTTGCCGTTCCTCACGGCAGACGCGAGCGGTCCCAAGCACATGAACGTGAAGTTGACCCGCGCGCGCCTCGAGCAGATGACCGCCGACATTCTCGATCGCGCCTCGGGTCCGTGCCGGCAGGCGCTGTCCGATGCCAGCATGACACCGGCCCAGATCGATGAAGTAGTGCTGGTGGGCGGCTCCACCCGTATCCCCAAGGTCCAGCAGCAGGTTCGCGACCTGTTCGCCAAGGAGCCCAACAAGAGCGTTAATCCCGACGAAGTGGTCGCCGTGGGCGCGGCCGTGCAGGGTGGCGTGCTGGGTGGCGAAGTGAAGGACGTGCTCCTGCTCGACGTGACCCCGCTCTCGCTCGGTATCGAAACCCTCGGCGGCGTCTTCACGCGGCTGATCGAGCGCAACACCACCATCCCCACGCGCAA
>JASIGB010000017.1:0-2526 GCA_030045355.1 Bryobacteraceae bacterium | reverse complement strand
GCCACCGCCGCCGCCACCACCTTGCAGGCATTGTCGGCATTGTGTTTCAGGTTGTCCAGTATGTTGGTCACCGTCACGGCATCGTGCTCTTCATGCCAGCAATCGTAATCGGTCACCATCGCGATGGTGACGTAACAAATCTCGGCCTCACGCGCGAGCTTCGCCTCCTGCAAATTGGTCATGCCGATCACGTCCATGCCCCAACTGCGGTACACGTTCGACTCCGCCTTGGTCGAGAACGCCGGACCCTCCATGCACAGGTACGTTCCGCCGCGCGCCACGTCCACGCCATTTTCGAGGCACGCCTGATGGACAATTCTGGAAAGCTGCGGGCAAACCGGATCGGCGAAGCTGATGTGGGCCACGAGGCCCTCGCCGAAAAATGTGGACACGCGCCCGCGCGTGCGATCGAAAAATTGATCCGGAATGACGAACTTCAACGGCGCGTGCTCCTGCTTCAGCGAACCCACCGCGCTCAGTGACAAGATACGTTCCACACCCAGCACCTTGAAGCCGTAAATGTTGGCCCGAAAATTCAGCTCGGAGGGCGAATAGCGATGGCCGCGGCCATGCCGCGCGAGAAACGCGACCTCCTTGCCCGCGAGCTGCCCGACCACGTAAGGGTCCGAAGGCATGCCCCACGGCGTTTCCACGACTCGCTCTTCCTGCGCGGTAAAGCCAGGCATCGAATACAGCCCGCTGCCGCCGATGATACCGATCGTTGGTTTGGTCATTAATTATTGTTGGATCAACTCTAGCAGGACTCCGCCGGTGGATGAGGGATGGACAAACACATACAAGTGCCCCCCCGCACCCGCACGCGGCTCATTGAGCAATCGCGCGCCGTGCGCCTTCCGCCGCTCGGCCATCGCAGCCAGATCGGGCACCCGGATCGCGACGTGATGCAGGCCCTCGCCGCGTTTTTCGATAAACTTGGCGATCACGGAGTCCGGTTCGCTCGCTTCCAGCAGCTCAATGCGCGAATGCCCCACGGGCAGCATCGCGACGTTTACCTTTTCCCACGGCACTGCCTCGCGTGGGCCGGCCGCGAAACCGGCCTGCTTTTCATAAAACGCGAGCGCGTTATCCAGCGACCGGACCGCGATGCCCAAATGATCAATCTCGAACGGGCCCGCGCCCGCGCCGGCCATGAAAGATTCGATCAATGTATAAGGATCGCACTGGCGCGCCGCGATTTGTTTTGCCGCGGACTGAAAATCAATGTTCGCAAATTGCCGCATCCACCGTTCGCGCAGCATCTCACGCAAGCGCAGGTTCCAATTCGCCACCGCGCGATCCTGGCTCTGCCCGCGCGCCAGAAAAGAACGAACCGCGGCCAGCATTTCCGGAATTCCCTGGCCCTCGGTGGCTATCGTACGCACTACGGGCGGCGTCCACCCATCAGGCCTCACCGAGAGACCTTGGAAAGCCAGAATCTCCCGCTCCAGCCGATCCGCGCTGGGCTGATCGGCTTTGTTGATCACGAAGACGTCGGCGATTTCCATGATCCCGGCCTTGATGGCCTGCACATCGTCGCCCATGCCCGGCACGAGCACCAGCGCGGTAACGTCGGCGAGCTTCGCGATCTCCACTTCGTCCTGGCCCACGCCCACGGTTTCAATCAGCACCACGTCCTTGCCCGCGGCATCCAGCAGCAGCGCCATGTCGGTGGTTGCCGCCGCGAGCCCGCCTAGTTGCCCGCGCGTGGCCATGGAGCGGATGAACACGTGCTCGTCGGCATGATGGCTGAGCATGCGGATGCGATCGCCCAAAATCGCGCCGCCGGAATACGGGCTGGTGGGATCGACCGCGATCACGCCCACGCGCTTGCCCTCGCGCCGCAGTTCCCCGATCAACCGATCGGTCAGCGTGCTTTTTCCCGCGCCGGGAGCGCCGGTGATGCCAATCAAAATCGCACGCCCCGTCCTCGGAAACAATTCTTTCAATAATGATTCCGCCAGCGGAGAGCGGTTTTCGATCGCGGTAGCGGCGCGGGCCAGCGCGCGGGTGTCGCCCGCGAGAATCTTACGCGCGAGTTCGGTCATTACTTGTCAGGAGTCGGCACTTTTCAAAAGCTGCCGCGCGATCACCAGCCGCTGGATTTCGCTGGTTCCCTCGCCAATAGTGCACAGCTTCACGTCGCGATAAAACTTCTCGACCGGGTAATCCTTGGTGAATCCGTTGCCGCCGTGGATCTGGAGCGCTTCGTTGGTGGCGCGCACGGCAATCTCCGATGCGAACAGCTTCGCCATGGAGGATTCCTTGGTGACGCGCTCGCCGCGATCCTTCATCCAGCCGGCGCGATAGGTGAGCAGGCGGGCCGCATCGATTTCCGTAGCCATATCGGCGAGCTTGTTCTGGATGGACTGAAATTCCGAAATCGGCCGGCCGAACTGCTTGCGCTGCTTGGAATATTTCAACGCCGCTTCATAAGCGCCCTGCGCGGTGCCGACAGCCAGCGCCGCGATCGAAATGCGCCCGCCGTCCAGAATCCGCAGGCTATCGACGAACCCCTCGCCCGCCTTG
>JASIGB010000199.1:0-5124 GCA_030045355.1 Bryobacteraceae bacterium | reverse complement strand
GTAAATCCGCACGAATTTTCCGTCGGGCGTGTATTCGAGAATATTCGCGCGATGGGTTTCCCCGGGGTGGGTGTCGGGATCGTCCACGTTCGAAGCCGAGCCGACGGCGACGAACATGCGTTTGCCGTCCTTGGAGAATACGACGTCTCGCGTCCAATGGCCGCCGCCGGTGGGAAGCTCGGGAATAATGGTTTGCGAAGCGCCGGTAGCCTTGAGATCGCCATTGCGATAGGGGAAGCGGACCACTGAATCCGTGTTGCCGATGTAAATCCATTGCGGATTCGCGCCCACGGGATAAAACGCGATGCCGAAGGGGCGCTTCAGGCCGGTGGCGAAGGTGGAAACCTGCTCGGGCTTGCCATCGGCGGTGCGGCCGCGGAAGATCTTGATTTCGCCGGGCGTGCTGTCGGCCACGAAGAAATCGCCGTTGGGCGCCATGCGGATCTGGCGCGGCTCGGTGATCCCATCGTGCGTGTAGAGCTCCACCTTGAATCCGGCCGGCGCCATGGGCCACATGTTGTCGGGCTTGGGGACGACGCGCGGGAAATTCGCGCTGGATTTCGTGGCGTAGGGCGCGGGCAGATCGGCGGGGGTGATTTTGTGGAACAAGCCCGGCTTTTCGGTGCGGTAGTCGGCGAAGGCCTGCTGGCCGGTGGCCAGGTCCTTGGGGTCGATCTTGTCCACTTTGCCGCCGGCAGCCTCCAGAATCCAGGCGGCGCCCAGGACGGCGAGGGTGGCGGGGATCATCCACAGCGGGTTTTTCATGGCGAGGGTCATTATATCAGTGGCATTAGGGGCATTTGGCGCGATGTGCTCGTGCCGGAGAGGGATTGGGGGCTGGGGAATCGGGGCTTGGCACGCTGGGCTTGACTCGGTCCAGTCGCCGCCCGCGGCTGCTAGCGATGGCTCGACGGGACGCTTTTATGCGCAAGCTTTCGCTCCAGGAACGACTTCAACGCCACGGCGTTGTTGTGTTCGATATCGTGAGAGCTGTAGAGCAGCGTCACGGCGCCGTGTTCGGCGGCGTCGAGGATCGGCTGCCAGGCCTCGGGGTGCTGCTCGAGCTCGGCAAAGTACTTATGCTGAAATTCGGCCCATTTTGCCGGGTCATGCGAAAACCACTTCCGCAAGCCATCGCTGGGACCGGCTTCCTTCTGCCATCCGTCCATGGGAAGGTCCGTTTTGCGGACGCCACGGGGCCAGAGCCGCTCCACGAGAATCCGTTTGCCATCGTGCGCCCCGGGCTTATCGTAGACGCGTTTCAAATGAATCATGAAATGCTCCCCCGCGCAGGGTGCGGCCTACAGTCACATTCTATCGCTCGGACGGAACGCGTGACTTGAGTCACTGCGGGGGTCTGTTCGTTCCACTAACCTGAGAGTAGCCATGCCCGTTTCCATCGGCGTTTCCGAGAGCAGCTTTGACAATCCGATCGGGCTACTCGCGGACTGTCATCGGCGCATCGAACGGTTCCTCCAGGCGCTGGTTACCGTGGCGGCCCATGCCGCCGGCGGGCCGCTCGACGAGGAACATCGGCGCACTTTGGAAGCCGCTATTAAATATTTTCGCGAGTCGGCGCCCAAGCACACCGCGGACGAAGAAGAAGATCTCTTCCCCATGCTGAGGCAACTAGCAAGCCAGCGCATTGCGACAGTCCTCACAGACGTAGACCGGCTGGAAGCCGAGCACAAGCAGGCGGATGCATGGCATCGCGAGGTGGAGGAGATTTGCGAGCGCTGGCTGCGCGAAGATCATCTGGTGACCGAACAAGCCGCGCGTCTCACACAACTGCTCCGCTCGCTCTCGGATCTCTATCGGTCCCACATTGCGCTCGAAGAGCAGGAAGTGTTTCCCACAGCGCAAGCCGAGCTCTCCGATTCAGCAAAGCAGGCGATCGGCCGTCGCATGGCCGCGCGCCGGGGATCGCTATTCATAGCCGGTTCCATTGCGCAGATCCGTCTGCAACCGTAAGTCCCTACAATTTCTGAACGCCGGGTGTATAGTAGCTCAAAAGGATCGTCTTATGAAGTCCTTCACGACTGCGATCATCCTGTTCTCCGCGTCTGTTACGCCGCTCGCGGCGCAATGGCTGCACTATCCGACGCCCGGCATCCCGCGCACCGCCGACGGCAAACCCAACCTCACCGCTCCGCCGCCGCGCACGGCGGATGGGAAGCCCGACCTCACGGGTCTGTGGGAAACGCCCCTTACCACCGCTGTCGGCAACATCGCGTTGCGGAACGTCGGGGATCTCAAGCCCACCGACGTTCAGCCCTGGGCAGAGGCGTTGATTGAGCAGCGGGAGGAGAACTTCGGCAGAGATAACCCGCGCTACAAGTGCCTGCCCCAGGGTCCAGGCTACAGCACGAACGGAGGCATGAAGAGGTTTGTCCAAACTCCTACGATGCTGGTTATCCTGAACGACGAGCTTACGTATCGCCAGATTTTCATGGACGGCCGCGCTTTGGAGCAAGATCCTAACCCGAGCTGGATGGGATATTCGGTGGGGCACTGGGACGGCGACACGCTGCTGGTGGAAAGTTCGGGATTTAACGACCGCACCTGGCTGCATGACGGCTTTCCACATACCGAGCAACTGCACATGACGGAACGCTTCCGGCGCACCGATTTCGGCCACATGGAAATCGCGGTGACGTTCCAAGATCCCGGCGCGTACGCGAAACCGTGGACCGTCCCAGTTCATGCGCATTTGGTGGTGGATACGGAGATGCTCGAAACAATTTGCAATGAAGAGCCCGACAGCGGGCAACAGCACTGGGTGGGCAAGGTTTCGGACGCCGGAAAATCGAAGGTGCAGGTCGCGCCCGAAATCCTGGCGAAATATGTGGGTGTGTACAAGGGGCCGTATATCGGGGGCTCACGCACGGCGGAGGTTACGTTTTCGGGCGGCACGCTGTTCATCGCTTTGGATGGCGGACCGAAGGAGCCCATCTTCCCGCAGTCGGAAACCAGCTTTACCGGCACCGGACTGACGTACCGGTTCGTCCGGGACAAGCAGGGGGCAGCAACCAATCTGATTGAAGGTCACGTCTCTGGTGACTACAACTACGAACGCCAGAAGTAGCGCGGCGCTTGCCCGCGCGTCGTTTGCGCACGGAAGCTCAGGCCGGCAGCCGCATTCCGTATTCCGCGAGCCAGTCCCGCAGTTCATCCGCTGAAGCGTCGGCCAGCCGTCCGCCCGTGAAGCGAGCGTCATCGGATACCTCGCGGAATACATACGCCGGAAGTTTGAGAGCCTTCGCATCAGCGGCAGATTCAAACTCCGCTTCGGCCATTACCAAGCCCGTCAGAACGCCTTCGAAGACATCGATTCCGAACGGCGGAACGCTATAACGGGTTTTGTGCAGCACCCGAGCAGGGATCCGCTCTAAGAGCGTAAATTCGCTCGCGCTCAGATACATCGTGGTGATCCAGCCTTGCCGGCTGCCCGCGCCGGGCTCCGCGATCTTCTGCGTCAACTTATAAACGGGACCGTTATCTCCGGTCTGCTTGCGCAGACGTAAGGATGCGCCGGTAAGATACCAATCGGTAATTTGCCGCATACGCGTAGGCGTCTCGCCCACCGGAAATCGCTCGAGCAGGAATCGTCGCTCGCGCTCGATGCGCGCATATTTTGGATGCGGATGCACTTTCCGATTGTGGCAAAATAGCGCGGCACACCAGATGCGAACCCAGCTCGGGGCTAAGCCTGGGCCGCAGGCGCGGCGCTGGAAACGCACACCGGAGACAACACCAGTTGAATGGGACGTCCGGAACGGTGGATGCTCGTGGGCGGCGGGATGACTTGGATATACCCCATTTCCACCGCGCGGCGCTTCCAAGTGCTCAGAACCTGTCCGATGCGCTGGCGCAGCAGCCCAAAGCGCGCCGCTATGGTTTCGCAACTCCAGCCGAGCAGGAAGTAAAGCTGAACAATTCGCCTTTGTAGGTCTGGACGGTCATGCCTTTCGAAAACCGGCACTTGGCTGGGGAAGGTGACCAGATTGTTCCGAATCGCGAGACGGAGCTGATCCGACCGCAGGCTATGCAGCTTTACCTGATCGAGCGGCGGCAAGGCATTGCGGCGTTTCCGGGGGCCAGATTTGCGGCTTCGGGTCCGCACCTCCCGCATTGGCGCCGCAACGGGCATGAGCCGAGTGTGCGGTGAAACCCGTAAAAAAGGCATAAAAGCACGCTCTGTTCGCGGAACTTACCAACTGCGCGTGTACCCTATGGACGCGGTCGTATACCAGGGGACGGTGACGATTTTGTTGTACATTTCCTGGATCCAAATCGAGTTCTTGTCGTTGAAATGAACGATCAATCCAAGCGCTTCGCCGTCGTAGAAGCGGTCCTGTACCGTCGGGTAGCCGGTCATACTGGTGATTCCGCCCTCAATCCAGGTGTAACCGGTAACTCGCTTTGTCTTCGGCAAAGCGAAATTCTTCATCTCCCCCAGCGCCTCCGTGTGGGAACCATAGGGAGTGTGGAGAAACCCGTGTGAACCTGCGTTTTCATAAGTGTAGGAGAAGGTGAGCTCATCGCCGACGGGATCTTTCTTGAGAAACGCGAAGGTATGCCCCAAACCGATGTTGTAATTGGCCTTGGGGAGCAAGCCGGGGCGCACTAAGTCCGAGCCGAACATTATGAACAGGTCGGTCGAAGTGCCCGCGGACGGCTCCGGGCTGTTCGGCGGGGCGTCCTGCCCAAATGCAAGGGCGGGAACGATAAGAAGAGGTAACACGAGCGCCAACTTAGTAAGTCGTAGACCTTTCATGGCAACCTCGAATTCGCAAGTTATCGGCGACTTGGCGCGGGTTTGCTCGGACGGGGAACTTTACGGCGCTAGCCTTACTGATCCGGCGCGGACACGCTGGGCTGGTCGGGATCGGATGGGTTCCGAAAGCGGTAACCGACCCAGGGCTCGGTCAAAATGTATTGCGGGCGGGCCGGATCATCCTCGATTTTTCTGCGCAGCATGCGAACATAGGTGCGCAGGTACTCCAACTCGCCGCCGTAATCGACGCCCCACACGGCGCGCAGCAGGCTGACATGGGTGAGCGGCGCGCCCTGGTGTTTCATCATGAAACACAGCAGATCGAACTCCTTGGGAGATAGCCGGAT
>JASIGB010000016.1:0-3684 GCA_030045355.1 Bryobacteraceae bacterium | reverse complement strand
CAGCCAGGCGGCGTTTACGCGAGCGTTCCGCGCCGAATACGGCGAGCCGCCGGCCCGTTATTCCGCAGCGTGGCGTAAATCCCAGATCACGGAAGGACCGAACCCGGCGCTTTACCAGGTTGAGATCGAACATCTGCCGAAACTGCGCCTTGCCGTGATTGAGCATCGCGGCGCTTATCAACTCACAAGCAAGGTCTTCGAACGATTGATGACAATTGCAGCCACGACGGGATTACTGACGAGGGAGACACGCACCATCGGTATCTATCTCGACGATCCGGAGTCCATGCCGCAGCTGAACTGAGGTCGCGCGCGTGTATTACCGTTCCAGACGGCTGGTCGCCTTCCGGAGAATTGACGGAGGATTACATCGAGGGTGGGCGGTACGCAAGGATCGTGCATACCTGGCCGTACCATGAGCTCAAGACGGCCTACGATTGGCTATACCAGATTTGGCTTCCGGCCAGCGCCGAAGAGTTGCGCAATCTACCCTGCCTCGAGGAGTACACCAATAACCCGCGGCACGTCCTGGCCAAAGATCTCGAAACTGCCGTGATGATTCCACTCGCCGAAGAGATGGCGGTTGGCCCTTAGCCATTGGGCTCGCAGGCACAAGTCGGTAACGGTTGGCGCAAGCTTCCTCGGCTGTGCCTGAAAGGCCAATCGCCAATGGCGCCGGGACGAATGTCTCGGCTACCCGCTAGTCGCTCTCTTTAATCGGAGGCACCACCTCAAAATTGTCCGGCGTAAACAGCACCGTCAGTACCTGTCCGCGCGCGCCCAGCGGCGCGAGCAGCTTTCCGTTCAATCGCACCTCCAGACCGGCGGCGTTTCCGATGCGCACTTTCGCGAACTGATTGCCGCTGACGGTCTTGGTCTCATGCGGAAGAAGTGTACCGGAGAACACAGGCTTTCCATCCGAGGATACGGAGAGCCAAGTGGTTTCGCGCGCTAGCAGATCGACCAATACTTTTGGATTAGAGACCGCGGGTTTTTCCGCGGGAGCTTGCGGCGCGCCCGCCAATTTCACCGGCGCCCCCAATTTCACCGGCGGGGCCGGGGGCAGTAGCGCGGCTTTGGCCTCCAGCATTTTCGGCGCGGCGTTTGGTGCCGCCGATCGCTCCACCCGTGCGTAAGACGTGGGAGCGGCCGGGGCAAACGCGCGAATTTCGCTGAAAATTCCCGACAAGCTCAGCGAGGATCGCGCATGCCACAACTCATAAAATCCCGTGCAAGTGGCTAGCACTAACACGAAGGCGGCGGCGGAGGCAAACCAACGTGGGATTTGAAAGGGGCGCGAGGATCTCATCGGCGGAACATTTCGCGCCACAATGTTTTCGAAACCGGGCAACGGCAGAGGCTCATCGGCGCTCAACACGCGATCGACTTCGGCTTCGATCTCGTGCGTGTCCAGGGCTAAAGTCTTGGCGTACTGTTCGACGAAGCTCTTATAGAAGAAGCCGCTCGGCAGTATCTTGCGATTATCGGACTCAATCGCTTCCAAATATTTTGCGTTGATTTTGGTTTGCGCGGCCACGGTCGACAGGTCGAGGCCTTGTTGCTGGCGCGCTCGTCTCAGAGTTTCACCGACGGATGGCATAAATTTGCCCGCTAACTTACAGTTATAATACTACAGCCGGTGGGACAAGATTACCGAGGATCTATCGCGGTGGTGGTAGTGAGCTGGAACCGCCGCGAACTTTTGAGAGCCTGCCTGCAATCACTTACAAGACAAAATCTGAACCAGCCGTTTGAAGTGGTGGTTGTGGATAACGGCTCCGATGACGGCTCACCAGCAATGGTGCTGGAGGAGTTCGGAAAAAGCGCCGCGTTTCGGCTGAAGTTGCTCCGAAACGCGGAGAATCTTGGATTCTGCACTGGGAATAACCAGGGGTTTCGAGCGACGACGGCGGAGTTCATCGCGCTGCTGAACAACGATGCCGAAGCCGAACCGGATTGGCTGGCTAAACTGGCGACCGCGTTCGATGCCCGCCCCGAGATCGGCATGGCGGCTTCGAAAATTCTGGTGTATGAAGATCCGTGCCGGATCGACAAAGCGGGGCATTTGATTTATCCCGACGGCCAAAATCGCGGGCGCGGCACGGGCGAGTTGGATCGGGGGCAGTATGATCGCGTGGAGGAAATTTTGTGGCCGGACGGGTGCGCGGCCATGTACCGGCGCGCGATGCTCAACGAAATCGGAGGGTTCGATGAGGATTTTTTCGCGTACGCCGACGACGCGGAACTGGGGCTGCGGGCGCGCATTGCCGGATGGAAATGCCTGTATATTCCGGACGCTCGCGTGCGGCATCATCGCGGCGCGACGCTGGGCGTGCGATCGTCGCGCCGGCTGGCGCTCATCGAGCGCAATCGCTTGTTACTCGCGGCGAAGCTGTTTCCCTGGAGTTTGTTGTGGTGGAATCCCATTTATTATGCACTGCGCCTGGGCGCGGGATTGTTCGCCGCGGCGGCGGGAGAAGGCGAAGTAGGAAAATATCCGGGCGTCAGTGGAAAACTGCGCGCTGCCTTCGCTCTACTTCAGGGCGACTTACAGGCGCTGGCGCTCGTTCCGCGTATGCTGGCGAAGCGGCGCGAAATCGAACGCATTCGCAAACTCACGCCGCGCCAGGTTCGCAAGCTGATTCTGGACAATCGGATATCGTTGAAGGCATTGGCGCGGAACGCGGTCTGAAATAGTTTGAACGCCCGCCCGTCCGAACGCGTCTGAATCTTCAACGATCTTGCCAAGGAGGATGGCATGCGACTGTGGACGGGGATAGCCTTCATAATTCTCACGGCCGGTGGACTCAGCGGGCAGACGTCCGCTTCACCCAAATTCGAAATCGCCGATGTTCACGTAAGTCCGCCGCGGTCCGATCAGTATATGCGTGGATTCGGACTGCGCGACGGGCTCTACGAGTTGCGCAACGCCACCATGGTGGATTTGATTTCGACCGCCTATGGCGTCGACGCGGAAAAAGTTTTCGGAGGGCCGAACTGGCTGGAGTTGGATCGTTTCGACGTGATCGCGAAACCTCCGGCGGATGCGACGCGCGACACGGCCAAGCTGATGCTCCAGGCATTACTGGCGGACCGGTTCAAGCTGGTGGCCCATACAGATAGCCGGCCCGTGCCAGGGTTCATGCTCACGGCAGGAAAAGGCAAACCCAAAATGAAGGAATCGGATGGGCAGGGGAACAGCGGGTGCGAGCCCGTTCCGCAAACGCCTGCTGCGGGTGCGGTGTTTTACCAGATCGTCACCTGCCGCAATATGACGATGGAGACGTTCGCACAGATGCTTCATCAGATGGCCGGCGCGTACATCGATAAACCCGTGTTGGACTCGACCGGGTTGAAAGGATCGTGGGATTTCGACGTCAAATGGAGCCCGCGGGCTCTGCTCTCGCTATCAGGCAATGCTGGCATCACGATCTTCGATGCGGTGGACAAACAGCTCGGGCTCAAGCTGGAAGCGCACGATGTTCCTTCGAGCGTGATGGTGGTGGACAGCATCAACGAGGCGCCTTCGCCGAATCCGCCGGAAGCAGCGAAGCTTCTCCCGGCGGCGGTGCCCACGGAGTTTGAAGTCGCCGAGGTCAAGCCGAGCGCGGCCGATGCGACGATGATTGGCAGAATTCAGAACGGGCGCGTGGAGTTGCAAGGTTTTTCGCTGAAGATGCTGAT
>JASIGB010000198.1:0-6229 GCA_030045355.1 Bryobacteraceae bacterium | reverse complement strand
GTGGTTTCGGTGGGATCGGGCGCGTAAAACTGGCCGCTGCCGGACGCCGCGGCCTGCAAGTCATCGAGCGAGACGCCCGGGCCGACAATCGCGCGTCCGGGACAAACCTCCAGCCGGCGGAATTTTTCCAGCGATACCGCCCAGCCGCTTTGCGGCACGCACCCGCCGGTCAATCCGGTCCGCGCGCCCACAATTGTGATCGGCGCCCGCTCGCCGATGATTTGGATCAACTCCTCTTCCGACGCCGGCGAGACCAGCTTCTCCGCCGTCCCCTTATACCCCGACGCGTCCTCCACCTCCACCATTCCTCGTCTTCCCTGTCTCCCTCGTCTCCCTGTCCGCTTGCTCATGCGCGCGGCTCATCTCGGGCAAGCCTCACACTTCCAAAATCACCGGCATTATCAACGGCCTTCTCGAAGTTTCCTTATTCAGAAATCGCCTCAGGTCCGCCCGAATCTTCTCCTGCATTACGCCCCAATCGGTGCGTTCCTCTTCGCTCGATGATTCCAGCGTCCGCGCCACCACCCGCCGCGCCTCTTGCAGCAGCTCGGAGCCGTCCTCGAACGACATGAATCCGCGGCTGACGATTTCGGGCAGCGTCTCCGTGCGCCCCGAGTTTTTGCTGATCGCGATGATCGGCAGAACGAACCCGTCTTCAGAAAGATGGCGCCGGTCGCGAATCACGATGTCCTCAACCACTTCGTCGATGGTTCCCGAATCGATGCACACGCGTCCCACCGGCACCTTCTCGCCCCGCCGCGCGCCCGCGCGATCGAGCTCCAGCGTTTCGCCGCTTTCGAGCGTGAAAGTGTCTTCGAGTCCCGCCCCGCGCAGATGCGAAGCGAGCGCCGCGTGCTTGGCCATTTGCCGGTACTCGCCGTGAATCGGAAGGAAATAGCGCGGCCGAAGCAGATTCAACACCAGCCGCAGTTCTTCGATGCTGGCGTGCCCAGACACGTGTACCGGCGGATTCATGCTGCCGTACACCACGTCCGCACCGCGTTTCGCGAAGTGGTTGATCATCCGGTAAATGCCTTTTTCATTCCCGGGAATGATGCGCGCGCTCAGCACCACGGTGTCGCCGCGCTCCACCGAAAGATTCTTGTGATTGTCCACCGCGATGCGCGACAGCGCCGACATCGGCTCGCCCTGCGTGCCCGAGGCCACCACTACCACTTTGCTCGGATCGGCCTGCATGATATCCTGCGGCCGCAGCAGAATTCCGTCGGGCAGGTGAAGCAATCCTAGCGAGTGCGCGATTTCGGTGACGTTGTTCATGCTGCGCCCGACAAACGCCACCTTGCGCCCGTACTCGGCCGCGACGTCCAGGATCTGTTGCAACCGGTGAATGGATGAACTGAAGCATGAGATCACCAGCCGCCGCTCAGCGCGATAGAACAGCTCGTCCAGCCGCGGCCGCACCGCGCGTTCGCTTTCGGTGTAACCGGGCCGGTCGACGTTGGTCGAATCCGACATCAGCAACAACACACCGCGCTTGCCGTATTCGGCGAGGGTATGCAAGTCGAAAAGCTCGTTATCGGTGGGCGTGGGATCCACCTTGAAATCGCCTGTGTGCACGATTACGCCAAGCGGCGTCGTGATCGCCAGCGCGAGCGAGCTGACAATGGAGTGCGTCACATGCACGAACTCGATGGTGAACGGGCCGATGGCGATGCGCTCGCCCGGCTTCACCGTGTGAAGCTTGGCTTGGTCGGCCATCCCGTGTTCTTCCAGGCGCCGCTCTACCATCGCCAGCGTGAAGGCCGCGCTGTACACCGGCACGTTGATCTCGCTCAGCAGGAACGGCACCGCGCCGATGTGATCCTCGTGGCCGTGCGTCAGGATCAGCGCGCGCACCATTTCGCGGTGCTGTTCCAGATAGGAAAAATCCGGCGTCACGATGTCCACGCCCAACAGTTCGGCATCCGGAAACATCATGCCCGCATCGATGACGATGATGTCGTCGCCGTAGCGGATGGCCATGGAATTCATCCCGAACTCGCCCAAACCGCCGAGCGGGATCACTTGCAGCTTCAGATCGGACATGTAAGTTTCAGGTTAGCAGGGGGTTGGGCTCGCTGTGCTCTACCTTAGGGTTGGCTCGCTGCGCTCGCCGGGACTGGGGACTGGGGTTCCTGGCACGGCTCTCATCCGTCAGGATCGTATATTTCACCGCAAATGCTTCAGTAAGCTGTCGAATAGGCTTGGCACTTGCCGGTTCCACTGATTCCAATCGTGGCCGCCGGGCACAACGTGGAATTCGTACCGCAGTCCGCGACGCGCCAGACCGGCGGCAAAGGCGCGGTTAGGCGCCAACAAGCTCTCGCTTGCGCCGCAGGTGAGAAACAAGTAGGGCGACTCCGCGACGGACACGGATCGCGCGATTAGAAAAGGGTCGCGCGCTTGCCGCGCGTCGCTGTTCCATGGCCCGAAGATCGATTCGAAGGCCCGCGACTGCCCGACACGCCTGATCGAAAACGGACGGCGCGCGACATCAATTGCGGGGCTCAGCCCTCCGGCGAATGCGAATAAGTCGGGATGCCTGAGTCCGATCGTGATTGCTCCAAATCCGCCCATCGACACACCGGCAATAGCGCGATTTTCGCGCCCGGATGCTATCGGAAACCTCGCCTCTGCGTCCGCAGTTAAATCTTTCGTGATGTAGTCCTCGTATTTATCCGCCGGAAGCTTCACCGAATTCGTATAGTACGAATAGTCGCCCTCCGGCATGATCAGGATCAATCCGTGCTTGGCGAAGTTTGCTACATCCGAGTAATTCGACCAATCGCGAAAGTTCCCTCCGCCTCCGTGCAACAGGTACACCGCCGGAAGCCGTACGCCGGAAGGAATGGACGAAGGAAGAATAACCCGGTATTGCATGCTGCGACCCAGCGCCGCACTCTGGAACACTACGTCCTTTAAAGCGACTTGGGCGTTAATGCGAGGACGATCTGGCGCGTCGGCCTGCTTATGACCGCACCCGGCTAGGAAGACCACCACAATGCCGGCAAAACACCCGAGCCACCTTCCGGTGGGATTCATGGTCCGATCATAGACCAAGCCGGATTTGCGGGCACTTCGGGTAAACGGCCACCGCGCCTCGCCCCCAGTCCCCGATCCCCCCCAGTAGCGCGTCCCGGCAGCGCGCATGCACGCCGCCCGCGGCACGCTAAACTGACATTTGGCCGCCTCGCTCAAATCCGTCGCGCTTCCGCCCGATGCGCCGCTCGGGAAAATCGCGGGCGATCTGGCCGATTCCGCGCCCCTGCGCGACGCCCTGCCCTGGTTCGTCCGCAACAAACAGTGGATCAATGAGCAGCACCTCCAGCTCTGCCGCGTCCCCGCGTCCACGTTCTTCGAGCAGCGCCGCGCCGAGTGGATGCTGGCGCAGTTTCGCGCGCTGGGCTGCGTCGCGCGCATCGATCGCGGCGGCAATGTCATCGCACACCCGCGGGAAAACCGCGCCGGGCCCTACATCGCTCTGACGGCGCATCTCGATACCGTGCTTGCGCCGCGCAAGGACGATGAGGTCTATGTCGCGCCAGACGGCCGGCTGCACGGCCCAGGCGTAGCCGATAACGGCGCGGGACTCACGGCGTTGCTCGCCATCGCCCGTGCCGTCAGTTCATTTTCTGATTTCGCCGGCGAGTTCCGCAATCTGGTCTTCATCGCGAACGTCGGCGAAGAGGGCGAAGGCAACCTGAGCGGCATGCGCTATCTCTGCCGGCAATCCACCACCGGGAGCCGCATCCAGGCTTTCGTGATCCTCGACGGCCCCAATATCGATCACGTCACCTCCCAAGCGCTCGCCAGCCGCCGCTTCGACGTCACTATCAGCGGACCCGGCGGCCATAGTTGGAGCGATTACGGCTTCGCCAATCCCGTGCACGCGCTCGCGCGCGCCATCGCCTCCTTCACCGAGCAGCGCCTGCCTATCAACGGCAGCCCGCGATCCTCCTATAACTTTGGAATCATCGAAGGCGGCTCCAGCATCAATTCCATCCCCACTTACGCGCGCACGAAAGTCGACATTCGCTCGGAAAGCCCCACTCGGCTCGACGAAATCGCTACGCTGCTCACCGCCACCGTCGAGCGCGCCATCGAAATCGAAAACGAGCGCGCTACCGGCGCCAAGGTCACGGCAAAAATCAAGGAAATCGGATCGCGGCCCGGTGGTAAGCTGTCCGCCGACGCTTACGTTCTGCAAGCTATTCGCGCGGTGGATGCCCACCTCGGCATTCGCTCGCATCTCGACTGCGCGTCCACCGATGCCAACATTCCCTTGTCGATGGGCCTTCCCGCCATCTCCATTGGCGCCGGCGGACACGGCGGCGGCGCCCACACGCCCAACGAATGGTTTTCGCCCGACGGCCGCGAGTTGGGCCTCAAGCGCATTCTGCTGACGCTGTCACTTCTCCTTCGCGACTTGGAAGCGCGCCAGCACGCTCTCGCCCAGGAATGAGCGCACGCCGTCCGCCCGGCTGGCTCGTCGACGGCAGCCTGGTCTTCATGACCTTCATTTGGGGCGTGACCTTCATTATGGTGAAGCGCGCGCTGGCCGACTCCTCCACGCTGCTGTTCCTCACCATTCGATTCGCAGCCGCGGCCGGGCTTTTGTTTATTATTTTTCGCGCGAGCTTCCGCTCGGGAAAAATCGGCTTCAGCGTCGGTGCCGGCGCGCTGGCGGGAGTGTGCCTCTTCGGCGGCTACGTCTTCCAGACCGTCGGACTACGCTACACCACGGCTTCGAAAGCCGGCTTCCTCACCGGACTTATGACGCCCATGGTCCCGGTGCTCAGCGCCGCTATCTACCGACGCGCCCCGCAATTCATCGAAATCCTCGGTGTGGCCACGGCATTCCTCGGCATGGCGCTGATGACCGTCCCCAGCGGCAGCTTCAACATCGGCAAAGGTGATCTACTGGTCTCCGCCTGCGCCGTCGCCTACGCGCTGCACATCCTGGTCACCGGACGTTTCGCCAACCGCGTCAACATGGGCCTATTCATCGCCACCGAGATCGCCACCGGCGCGGCCGTGGGGGCTGCGAGTTTCTGGTGGGCCGAACCGGTGCGCCTGCATTGGTCCGTTCCCTTGATCGCGGCGCTCGGCGTCACCAGCATTCTTGCCACCGCGCTCGGTTTCACCGTGCAAACCTGGGCGCAGCGCTGGTCCAGCCCCACGCGCACGGCGCTGTTCTTCACCATGGAGCCGGTGTTCGCCTGGCTCACCTCGTATTTATTTGCCGGCGAAGTGCTCTCGCCGCGCGGAATCGCGGGCGCGACGCTCATCCTGGGTGGCGTCCTGATGGTTGAATTGAAACCGTTCCGGCTGCCATCATCGAGTCATGCTGAATCGCCTCCGTAACAGCATTGTCGCGATCCTAGCGCTCGCCGCGGCATCGCTGTCTGCATTTGCGCAAACGCATCAGCCAGCCGCCAAGCCCAAGCTGGTGGTCGCGATCATCGTCGACCAGTTCCGCTACGACTACATGACGCGCTTCGACGCGTCTTATCACGACGGCCTGCGCAAGCTGCACGACTCCGGCGCCTACTTCACCGACGCACACGAAGCCCACTTCCCCACCGTCACCGCGGCCGGCCACGCCGCGTTCCTCACCGGCTCCATTCCGGCCATCGATGGGATCATCGCCAACGAATGGTTCGATCGCGAAAGCGGAAAGATGGTCACGAGCGTATCGGACGATACGACCAAGCTGTTGGGCGCGAGCGGCGCGGGATCTTCGCCCCGGCGCTTGATCGGAACCACGCTGGGCGATGAGATCAAAGCCACGGGGCCCGCCGACGCCGAAGTAATTGGCGTGTCGCTCAAGGATCGCGCGGCCATTCTGCCCGCCGGCCATGCGGCCAACGCTGCTTATTGGTTCGACCAGGAATCCGGCCACTTCGTCACCAGTACCTATTACATGCAGCAGCTCCCCGCCTGGGTGCAGGCCTTCAACTCCAGCGGCGTCCGCACGGCCCTCGGGAAACCTTATGACGAAGCTGTGGTCGCGACACCCCTCGGCAACGATCTGCTGGAAGCCTTCGCCGAGGATGCGCTCACCGAAGAAAATCTCGGCCGGCATTCCGGCACAGACGTTCTGACGGTCAGTTTTTCAAGCAACGATCTGCTGGGCCATCGGGTCGGCCCTGATGCACCTGAAGTGCGCGATATGTGCATCCAAACCGATCGCGTGTTCGGAAAATTTCTCCGGGCGCTGGACGCTGAA
>JASIGB010000197.1:0-10941 GCA_030045355.1 Bryobacteraceae bacterium | reverse complement strand
CGAAGCCGCCGCGTCCACCGCCAAATCCGCCACCGCCGCCGGGTCCACCGCCGCCAAATCCGCCACCACCGCCGAACCCGCCGCCGCCCCCAAGTCCGCCCCCGCCGGGTCCTCCGGGTCCGCCAAATCCCGGACCTCCGGCGCCCGGCGCGCCGGGAGCACCCTGCTGCTGCTGGCCATTGGCGCCTCCGGGAAATCCGCCGGCTGGCCCTTGCAGCCCTAGAACCGGGCCGCGTAACCCGAAATCGTTTTGGCCCGTTTGCAAGCTATTGCTCAGAGATCCGTTCACCAGGAAGGCTTCGTTGGCATTCGCCGACGACGGTTGCGCCGTATCTTGGGGACCAGACTCCGCCAACTGATCGAGGTCGTTGGCCGTAATTCCCTGCGCCGCGCGGAATCCGGCCGGCCGTTGCTGGGGACGCTGCGCAAACTCGCGCGGCTCACGCGGGCGCTCCGTCTGCAATGCGAGCGACCACTCGGCAGGCTGCCGCGGCCCCGCGTCCACCTGAATCTGCTTGCGAGCGGTCTCAAACCCGAACATCTGCACTTCCACCGAATAGGTCCCCGGCGCGAGACCCGGTATCTCATACGCGCCGTTTTCATCCGTGGTGGTGGTGTAGCGTTGGCCGCCTTGCGTGAAAGTCACCGTGGCGCCCGGCACGGTCTGCGCTCCGGACTTTACGATGCCCGTGGCGGTGACGCCGGTCTGCGCACACAGCTGTAGGTATGCGAACAACACGAGCGCCAATAGCCAACAGATCCGGGGCACTAGCTAAAGGATCGCACTTCCGCATGCGGCCGTTACGGGAATCGGTGTAAAAGAGGGTAAAACGCGGGTATTGAGGAACTCGCGCAAAACGGAGCGCGGCGCGAAGCGTTCCTGGCCCGTTTTGTAGTGCGCGCCGCACCCTCTGCGCTTCCAAGCAATTGCCGGCACAACGGGGCGGACCGCCGACATCTTGCTGAACTGTGGGGAGGGTGGCTCCGCCCCCTTGCCGGCTATTTAGCGCTTAACAGGACCACGGTAATATTATCGGGGCCGCCGGCCTGCTTGGCCGCCTCGATCAGCCGCTCGCATTTAGCTTTGAGCGAACCATTGCCGGAAAGCTTTTCCTTGATTACGGAGGGTTCTATGACCCCGTGCAGCCCATCGCTCGAAAGCAGGATCAACTGACCTGGTTGCGGATGGACCGTGTAGGAGTGCACGCGCAGTTCCGGGCTGACGCCGATGGCCATGGTCAGGACGTGGCGCATGGGATGGGTTTTCAAAGCTGCCTCGTCGATGCCCAGGCGCCGGCCCACCTCGTTCACCCAAGTCTGGTCTTCGGTGACGCTGGTGAGCTCATGCCCGTCGTATACGTAAACGCGGCTGTCGCCCACGCTAGCGACCAAAAGATCCGGTCCGGATTCGAGCGCGGCCACGAGCGTAGTCCCCATGCCCTCCAGTTCCGGATTGGATGCCGCTTCCTTCATCACGCGGAGATTCGCTTCGCGAAAAGCCTGGAACAGAGTGTCGGCGTCGTGTGCCGGAGACTTCTGGAGGTAGGATGCGACTGTTTCGACCGCCAGCTTGGATGCGTGCTCGCCCGCCTGCGCGCCTCCCATGCCGTCGGCGACAATGTAGGCGCCAGTGGGAGAGATCAGGTAAAAGTCCTCGTTATTTTGACGGACGCAGCCGGGATCGGATAGGCCGAACGCTTCCAGCATGAGCTTTTTGGATTATACCCGTTTCCTGGATTTGATCCCCCACGCGGGAGTACTGTCCTTAGGGCTTTTCGGGCTGGAGCACGGCCTTCAACTGCAAGTACGCACTCTCTTCGTAGTTGGTCTTGAGACGTTCCAGGCCTTCGGTCTGCGGATCGCCCGGCCGGGGGCCCATCAGCTTGTCACAGCGTTCGAGCAACAGCGCCGCCACGGCGTCATCGGGATTGTGATCCAGCACGGCGTGAAAACGCTCGGCCGCGGCGGTGAAGTTCCCCGACCGCCAAAGCGCGTAACCGAGATTGAACTGGTACAACGGATCGCTCTTGTCGCCTTCCAGCGCCTTGCGGAAATCGTCGAGGGCGGAGGGAAGGCTGTTGGCGCGGGATTCGGCCGCGCCGAGATCGTTATACACCTCGCTTAAAGGCACCACTCCCGCCACCAAGCGGAAGGCCGCTTCGGCGCCCACGAAATCGCCGGTATGATAGCGGCACAGGCCCAGAAAGAACGTCGCCTCATGAAAATGCACGTCGCCCGCCGGCACCTTCTGAAACCAGTCCGCCGCCGAAGCGTATTCCTTCTTGCTCCACAACAAACGGCCGAGCTGGAAATCGGGCAGAGCATAATGCGCGTCCAGGTGAGCGGCCTGCGTGAAGAAGCGATGCTTCTCGTCGGCGTTGGTGGCTAGCAGTCCGCGGGTGTAGTTCTCCACGGCATCCACGCGCACGGCCGGGTGGCGCTGCTCGAACTCGGATTCGGAAGGCGCGGTTCCCGGCCTCAGATAACGCAGCGTCTGCCACGCCATGTGCTCCTGGAGCCCGGCGAGATCTTCGAGCGGGCCCACCTCGCGGAACTCGGGCCCTTGTTTGAGGTGCTTCAGATCGATGACGCGCGAGGTGATTTGGAGCGACCCGCGGCTGTTCGATGCCGGGTCGGACGCGGGCTGGACGTCGTACTGGCCGAAGATCACGAACTCGGCGTCTAGCTCCTCGCCGATCTTCACCACCGACGCCTTGGTCAGCACCGAATAGGGACGTAAAGACAAACGGCTGTAGGCCTGCACGCGTTCATCGCGGCTAAGCGCCATCAATCCCTCCGAGGAGAGCGCTTCGCGGGCCGAATCGGCGAGGCTTTCGCCGATCCAATCCAGATTGGGGTTGTTGGAAAGATTGAAAAACGGCAGAATCACGTACGTGGCTGCCCGCGCGGGCGCCCACAGCAAACACAGGCCCGCCAGGGCGCAGAAACAACGCGGCACAGCCTCATTTTACCGCGCGGGATGTCGGCGCGGCCGCGTGCAGGCCGGGCACGAAAAAAAGAAGGCGGCAGCCGGCGAGCTGCCGCCACAAGGAGCCTGTGGGGAGTTCGGCTCCTTGCATCGCGAACGCTTCAGTTGGTCGCGTTCGAGTTATCGAAAATGACGCGCGTGTTCGTCCCGCCGATGCGGATGTCTTCCACCTGACTGCCCTTCATGCGCACCGTAGTCTGGTTGAACTTCTGCCCCTCCTTTTCAATCGTGACGGGCGCTTCGGTGGTGGTTTTGCCTTGCTTGATCACCGCGGTCTTGTCCTTCAGCTCCAGCTTGTAGTCGCCAGGCTGCAGCTGGGATCCGTTGATCATCACCGGCTGGTAGAAAGTAACGTGATAATTGGTTGCGGCGCTCGCCACCGCCAAGGCTAGGGAAGCAAATCCGAATAGGAAATTCTTAACCATTTTTTGTAACTCCTCAATCGCAAACTTACTAACTTCACGTATTAATACGTGCGGTGTGGGTTTGTGTTCCTGAGAATTTGGTGAATATTTTATGAGCGGGCACTATGAGAGTGTGACGCCCGAGCGGCGCAGAATCGCGAGCGCCTCGGCCTGGACGCGCGGCGCGTCTCCGAAGCCGGAGATCCAGTGCACGCCGGCTTCTTTTCGAAACCAGGTCATCTGGCGCTTGGCGTAGCGGCGCGTTTCCCGCCGCGTGAGATCCAGCGCCTGCTCCTCACTGCAGCGTCCGGCGAGCATTTCGAACACCTGTTTGTAGCCGAGCGACTCGAAGGGCTTGGCCTCGGGCGGCACACCCGCCGCCATTAAACCGCGAACTTCGTCCGCCAGGCTGCGATGCGGCGCATCGGGATGGAACATCCTCCGGGCCCTCTCGTTCAGCCGCGCATAAAGAAGGTCGCGCGGCGGAGCGAGGCCGATCTTCACCGGCCGGAAATCGGGGAGCGGTGACGTTCCGCGCTCGAAGATCGATGCCAGCGGTGCTCCCTCGATGAGGCGGACTTCCAGCGCGCGCAGGGTCTTGTTCCGGTCGTGGGGATGAATGCGGAGCGCCGAGTGCGCATCCAGCCGCGCCAGGATGCGATGCAAGGCGCCAGGGCGCTTCCGTTCGCGATCCAGCAGGCGGCGGCGCAACGCATCGTCGCGCACAGGACCCGGCGCGAGGCCCTGCAACAGCGCGCGCAAATAAAACCCGGTGCCTCCCACCAGGATGGGAACGCGCCCGCGCGAAGAGATTTCCCGCACCGCCGCTTCGGCCGCGCGAGCATAATCGCCCGCCGTGAACAGCGCGGCGGGCTCCACGATATCGACCAGATGATGCGGGATGCCTTGGCGTTCGGCGGGCGCTAGTTTCGCGCTTCCGACGTCAAATCCGCGATACACCTGCACCGAATCGAAATTGACGATTTCTCCGCCCGCCGCGTGCGCGATGGCGAGCGCGAGATCGCTCTTTCCCGAACCGGTGGGCCCGAGCACGACCGGGAGAGGAATCAACGGGGTCTCAGACACGCTCCCGTCGATGGTATCGCGGCTGGCTCGCGAAAGCCCGGGAATGTTTCGTTAGTCGATGAACTTTAGTCGATAAAACCGCGCCAGGTCTTGCCGCGCCCATCGCGCAGCACGACACCGAAGCTGTCGGAGACGCCGGTGATGGTGCGGCCGTTGGCGTCGCGGAAGGTGTAGCGGACGGATTCCTCGCTCACCTTCTCCGCCGTGCCACGCCAAATGTTGCCGAACTCGTCGCGCAGACGGAGATGATCGCCATGGCCGAATCCGTACAGGCGCGTGCTGGTACCTTCTTCTTCGAAATTGAAGAACCCGCCGGGCATTTTGTTGTGCACACGGCGGCGCTTGAAGATACCCTGATAAATCATCAACTCCATTATCAGGACCTTTCGTGCAATTGCAGATCAGGAAATCACCCTAGTGCCTGTGGATCAGCGCACCTAGCCTGTGCCTACGGTCTTGTTCGGGCAGACCAGAGTCAATGGCATACTGGATTCTTGGCAGCGCCCCAAAATTCCGGTCGGTGACGCGCGTGAGAATCGTTCTCCAACGCGTCAAGAGCGCCCGCGTGGAGGTGGCGGGCGCGACGGTGGGATCCATCGGGGCAGGGTTACTGATTTTCCTGGGCGTGACTCATGCTGACACCGAGAAAGACGTTCACTATCTGGCGGACAAGGTGATCCAACTGCGGATTTTCGCGGACGAAGCCGGCCGGATGAATCGCAGCTTACTCGACACGCGCGGCGGCTTGTTAGTGGTCTCGCAATTTACGCTATACGGCGATTGCCGCAAAGGACGGAGGCCGAGCTTCGATCACGCCGCCCGCCCCGAGCAGGCCCGCGCGCTGTACGAGCGCTTTATCCAACGCTTAAAATTAAGTAACATTGCGGTGGAAACCGGCGTCTTCCAGGCCGAGATGGAAATCCACCTGGTCAACGACGGTCCAGTGACGTTTATATTGGATTCGACGCGAGGGGTGGCGGATTATTCCGCAACCGCGGCGCCGTAACAAGGTAACAATAAGAGACTCCCAGCCTCACGTGTGCGGTTGGTATTATCCAAATAGGAGCACCAATGCCTCGGACAGCAAACTCAATGCAAGATTATTCCTTGTTGACGGCGGCTCTCGAAGGACTGGAGCTGCAAAAACAAAGAATCGACGAGCAGATTCGAGAAGTTCGTTTGTTGTTGGGGAAGACTCCGGGCCGCCGGGGACGTCCTCCCGGGTCGAAAAACGCCGGGTCGAGAAACGGAGGCGCGGCGGCGCACGCGGCTCCTGCATCCAAACGATCCCGGCTGAGCCCGGCCGCGCGCAAACGAATCGCGGCTGCCCAGAAGCGGCGATGGGCGGAGTACCGTAAATCGGCGGCAGCCAAATCCGAGTAGTTCCGATTCTCCGCTTGCAGATTCCCTCAGCGCTTTACTAACCTTCACTTACCTCGGGAACCCCTCCAGTAACTCGATCTAAGTCGACGCGCGAAGCCTCGCGGCCTGCACCAGCAAAATCGGGTTGAGACAAGCGGCGTCCTTCCGCTACTTCCCTGGCATGCCGCCTAAACCCAAGCTGGTCCGTTCATCCGTCATTCGTGCGTCGTCCATCGAGCGGCGCATCTACTTTGTCCGCGGCCAAAAAGTCATGACCGACACGGATCTCGCCGCGCTCTACCGCGTGCCAACAGGCGCATTTAACCAGGCCGTCCGCCGCAATATCCAGCGTTTTCCCGCGGATTTCATGTTCCAACTCACAGCCGAAGAGACGGAAAACTTGAGATCACAATCTGTGATCTCAAGTTGGGGCGGGCGCCGATATCTGCCATTCGTCTTCACCGAGCAGGGCGTCGCCATGCTGTCCAGCGTGCTGAAAAGCGATCGTGCGATCCAGGTGAACATCGCGATCATGCGCGCCTTCGTGAAGCTGCGCGAGATCCTGGACACGCATCGCGATCTGGCGCAGCGCCTCGAAGAACTGGAATCGAAGTATCAACGCCACGACGGCCAGATTCGGGATGTCTTCAACGCTATCCGCGCCCTGCTCGCGGCTCAGCCCGCCAAGCGCCCCATCGGGTTCCGCGTCCAGCCCCCTCAGCCGAAGTGAGAGAAGTTTCCGGGAACGCGCACCTTTTATCGAACGAAGTTATGCCGTTTCGAATCGCAGCCGCGTACGCCGTCGCCGTGGTGTCCTTGCAGGCTCAGTCTTCGATTGCTCCATCCACCGATCCCGCCTACTCCGCGCTGGACCGTGCCTATCTCGCGCTGCACGACAAGAACTACGACACAGCGATCGCGGCCTTCGAGCAAGCCATCGCAGTGGCGCCGGATCGCGCGTCCGTGCGCAAGGATCTCGCGTACACGCTGCTCAAAGTGGGAGAGAACGAGGGGGCGCGGGAGCAATTCGGCGAAGCGATGCGGCTGGACCCGGCCGACCAGCACGTGGCTCTTGAATACGCGTTCTTGTGCTACGAGACCAAGCAGCAGGCATTGGCGCGGCGCATTTTCGACCACCTTCGCCAAACCGGCGACGCGGAGTCCCGCAAAACCGCCGCGCAGGCGTTTGAAAATATCGACCGGCCGCTCGCCGCGGGCATCGCGCGCTGGCAAAAGGCGCTCGAAGCCGATCCCGGCAACTTCGGCGCGCACCAGGAGCTCGCCACCTTGGCCGAACAACGCGATCAGCTCTCGCTCGCCGCTGAACATTACGAAGCGGCCTGGAAGCTGCGTCCGGCCGAGCGTTCGCTCATGCTCGACATCGGGCGCGTCTGGAAGCTCCAGGGACGCGACGAAGACGCATTTATTCTGCTGCTGGCGGCTTCGCGCGGCAAGCCTCCGCGGGTGGCCGAACAGGCGCGGGCCCTGCTTCCGGATCGCTATCCGTACGTCTATGAATTTGAGAAGGCCCTCGCACTCGACGCCAACAATTTCGACTTGCGCCGCGAATACGCTTATCTGTTGCTGGCCATGGGCAAGAGCAGTGATGCCGAACGCGAGTTTCGCGAGCTCCACAAGGTCGACCCGGGCGATCTGCTCACTTCCGCGCAGCTCGGATTCCTGCTGCTGAATCGTGGGGATTCCGCCGCCGCCAAACCGCTGCTCGACCAAGTGCTGAACGGAGATGACGAGGAGCTTGCCGACCGCGTGCGCGTGGCGCTCAAGCTTCCGCAGAAACTCAGCCGGCGCGAGAGTTCGGCGCAGCAAACTTCCGACGAGGCTAAGGCACTGGCCGACAAGAGTATGAAGGCCGGCTATATGAAGGACGCTCTGAAATACCTCACCATCGCGCAGGAAAACGACCCCATCGACTTTGCGACCATGTTGAAGCTGGGCTGGGTCTACAACGTCCTGCATGACGACCGCGACGCCGTCAAGTGGTTTCACATGGCCAGCCAGAGTTCGGATCCCGCCATTTCGAGCGAAGCCGGCAAGGCTTATCACAACCTCGCGCCACAGTTCCAGCGCTTCCTCACCACCATGTGGATCTTTCCCATGTTCTCCACCCGTTGGCATGACGTTTTCGGTTACGGCCAGATCAAAACCGAAATGAAGCTTGGACGCTTGCCGATTCGCCCCTATGTTTCCGTGCGCTTGGACGGCGATGTTCGCGGGACCATCGGGCCCGCGTACGGCAGTACGCTGCCGCAATACCTTTCCGAGAGCTCCTTCATCTTCGGCGTGGGCATGGCCATGCTTCCCTGGCGCGGCATTACGGGTTGGTTCGAAGCTGGAGAATCCGTCAATTATCTTCCCAGCCGCACCAACGAGGGCGCCATGATCCCGGATTATCGCGGCGGAGTTTCGTACGCCAAAGGATTCGGGCATCTGATGAACAGCTCGAAGGGGCTGTACTTGGAAACCAACGACGACGCGGTGTTCGTCAGCCGCTTTCAAGACGACATGATTTACTATTCGCAAAACAGGTCCGGCTATACGTTCGCCACTCGCGAAGGCTTCGGCGGACTTCAACCTCAAATCTATTGGAATGCCAACGTGAACGCGGACCGCTTGCATGAATATTGGGCCAACACGGTGGAAACCGGCCCCGGGTTGCGCTTTCGTTTTCGCGATTTCCCGCGCGCCCTGTTTTCCGTGAACTTCGTGCGCGGCGCCTACACGATCAATCTCGATAATCCTCGCCGCCCGAATTATTTTGACCTGCGAGTGGGGCTCTGGTATGCGTTTACACGTTAAATCGGCCTGTCTGATCGCCCTCTGCGCCGGGTGTTTTCCCGCGGTTGCATTCACCTCCCCAACGTTCCGCTACCATATCGCCGGTGACGATCCCGGTCCGTGGCCGCAAATTTTCTCTTCCATTGGAATCGAGCGCGCGGCCGGCGGTCCGGCAAATCTCTTTGTCGTCCGCAACGTCGCCCCAGGATCCATTCCGCAATGGCTCGAGCGCATCGAGCAAGGCGGCATCGTGGTGCTGGAGGGCGCGGGCGAACTCGCGCGGGCGCTCGGCATCACACCGGGGGACCGGCGCGTGGTGGTGCGCAGCATCGTGGACCAGCACGCGCCCCAGCTCGGAATCGTGTGGGAATCGCCACTCGAAATTCTCGTGTTCGACCTGCCGAAAGGCGCGACGGTCATGGCCACCGAGCGCTGGGAGCATGCTCCGGTCGTTGTGGCCCTGCATCGCGGCTCCGGCGCCGTGCTGTGGCTCGCGGCCCCGCCAGGCAAGCTGGGCTACGAGCGCTTTCCATACCTGCTTCAGGCGCTGCGGGATCTGGGCATGAAGCCACCGTTTCAAAGCGAGCGGCTGTGGACTTTCTTCGACGGCGCTTACCGCTTGCGCGTGGACCTGGATTATCTTGCCGACCGCTGGCGCAAAGCCGGCATTGCCGCCTTACAGGTCGCCGGCTGGCACTATTACGAATCCAATCCTGAATCGGACGAATATCTGCGCCGGCTGATCGAAGCCTGCCATCGCAAAGCCATTCTCGTGTACGTGTGGCTCGAATTGCCGCACGTGAGCGAAAGGTTCTGGGACGATCATCCGGAGTGGCGTGAGAAGACCGCCATCCTGCAGGACGCGCAGCTCGATTGGCGCAAGCTCATGAACCTGAACAATCCGGATTGCTACGCGGCGGTTTCCCAAGGGATCCAGCAGCTTATCTCGCGCTTCGATTGGGACGGCGTGAATCTGGCGGAGCTGTACTTTGAGTCGCTCCTGGGCGCCGCCGACCCGGCGCGCTTTACGCCCATGAATCCCGACGTGCGCAACGAGTTTCGCCGCCTGCATGGCTTCGATCCGTTGGAACTGTTTCAAACCCCCCAGCCCGACGCAGCGCGGCTGCAGACGTTTCTCGACTACCGCGCCGATCTGGCGCGCCGCCAGCAGGAAAAATGGATCGGCGCGATCGAATCCTTGCGCTCCTCGAAGCCCGATCTGGATTTGGTCCTTACGCACGTGGACGATCGCTTCGATACGCGCATGCACAATCTAATTGGCGCGGACGCCGCGCGCGTGCTCCCGCTGCTCGATCACCACGACTTCACGTTCCTCATCGAAGACCCGGCCACCATCTGGAATCTCGGCCCGCAGCGCTATCCGCAAATCGCCTCGCGCTATCAGCCGCTGACGCAGCACACCGATCGCCTGGCGATCGACATCAATATCGTAGAGCGCTACCAGGATGTCTATCCGACCAAGCAACAGACCGGCACGGAATTGTTCCAGCTTGTGCACTTGGCCGCGCAGTCCTTCCCGCGAGTGGCGCTGTACTTTGAGAACTCCATCCTCAAGCCCGATCTGCCGCTGCTGGCGTCGGCGGCCGCGAGCGTCGAAAAAGCGGATCAGAACGGATCGCGCCTGGTGATCGATTCGCGCCACGGCGTTGGCGTGCCCTGGCAAGGTCCGGCTTTGGTGAACGGACGCCCGTGGCCGGTTCGCAGCGACACCACGATTTGGCTTCCGGCGGGGCCAAACGTAGTGGAACCCGCGCCACAACTCGCCGCGGGATCGAAAGACACTCTTCGTATGCTCGATTTCAACGGCGAGCTGCGCTCGGCCAGCAGCGTTAGCGACGGCCTGCGCTTTACTTATGCGAGCAGTGCGCGGGCTCTGGCGCTGGTCAACAAACACCCGCGCAAATTCGAGCTCGACGGCGCGCCGGCAGATCCCAAGCTGGATGCCTCCGGTGTGGATTTTGTAATCACGCTTCCGCGCGGCCAGCACGTAGTGCAAATGACGCCGTAGCGGTTACCGGATGGTCGTTATCGAATGTTCATGGCATCGCGCCACTCCAATAGCGTGGAATCGGTCAACTCGCGCTCGCCCCAAAGCAGGTCCACTGTGCAAGGCACGGCCACCGGGATTCCATTCGCGCTCGCGGGCGTGAAGCGCCATTGACTCACTACTCCTGTGGCTTCCGTGCCCCACACCGGCTCCGAGGCGTTCGGAACTCGAAAATTCACCGGCACGCCGCGTTCATCGATGTCGAAGGTGAGCCGCGCCGTAGCCAACCGGCCGAT
>JASIGB010000196.1:0-7649 GCA_030045355.1 Bryobacteraceae bacterium | reverse complement strand
CATCTTGTTGGCCTCGGTGAGGCACGCCAGGCGGCATCCGACCTGGAATGGCTTCGAAAGCGCGTGGGGACGGTGAATCCCCGCCCGCCCGGATTGCACAACGATGCCATTCAAGCGCTGAAGCGGCTTTTGGTGCGGTCGTTGAATTGGTATACGCGTCCCTTGCACGATTTTCACGCGGCCCTGACGCGCTCGGTGCAGGGCGCCGTCTGGGCGGCCGATTATCTTTCCACGAATAAAACTTTCACCGAAGACGCGCTCCACACCGCTCTGTCTGTTGAGCAACTGTCCCTCGACATGCTTGCGCTCCAGGCACGCCTGAAGGATGTCGAACAAAGTAGCCGGGAGACTCGCGAGTCGCTCCAACGGCGAATTGAGTTCCTGGAGCGCCAGCTCGGCGCCCCGCGCGCGGAGGATCCGGCAGCCCCTTCCCGCGGCAAGGAGCGGACCACTTATATCCTCGGGCTATTCGGAACCGGGCGGCGCTATTTGAACCAGGTGCTGCTGCAGAACCTCGGTGACCGAACCAAATACTTCAGGGACGCCATCCATTTACACCCCGGCCCCACGCCGATGATCTATAGCGGCCACGCGACCATCAAATATCCGTCCCGCGACCAGGCTCTTCCCGCTGTGATGCGAGAGATTTCCGCGGCCGTCAGTGCCGGATTCGCGCAGTCGATTTTCATCTATCGTCATCCGCTCGATTCGCTGCTGACGAACTGGGTCTGGTGGCGATCCTATTTGAGGGACAACGAGTGGATCTCGGGAATCCGTCAGGTTTACAAAGATCCGAGCGAGTTGTGCGCCGCGTTGGAAGAAAACTTCCAGGAATTCCTCGCTTTCGCGCAGGGCGATCCCGGGTTCTTCGCTTCCGAGCCCGGTCCGCGATTTCTTTCCTTCTCCGAGTTCGTCGAAGAAACCGAACTTCATCTCGAAGAGGCCACGCTCCCGCTACGGCTTGAGGACCTCATCGCCGATCCGCGGCGGGAATTTTCGAAAGTCCTGGAACTGATGTCGCTCGCTGACGAACTGGAGCGTTGGATCGTGCCTCCTCCGAAGACCCAAGCGTACGGCTATCTGGCGATGAAAGACCAGGTGCCCTGCTTCCGGCAATTCATGGAGAGCTTGGACAGGGAAACCAAAGAGCGAATCGAGCGCATGGGGTACGGCGTGGAGTAAGCCGGCTGCAGATCCGGATCGCCCGATTCCGGCCGCTAATTCTCCGAGGGTTTCTCGACGTGATCGATAATCAAGGTTCGTATCTTGCCCCTCGACCGCACCAGCTTCAGCCCCAGCTGCTTGCGCACGGCATCTAGAAAAGGAGTACCTGTGGGTGCCGTCGGAACATCCGGGTTCGGATTGGGCGTCTTCGGAACGAAAGAAGGGGAAAACATCCCGCCCGGAAGCTCCAAGCTGAAATCGAATGCTCCTTTGAGGCCCGTCTGATCAATCACAGGCTTGTCCACTTCCCCGTAGAAGCGAGACCCGTAGTGGTAAATATCCAGGGCGAGCAGATCCATAGTCGTGTCCCGAGCCCCGATCCGAGTGGCGACTGGAGTTGCAGCGAATAGGGCGGAAGTCCCGCACTGCGGCGGCCACACATCATCGGCTTTCGGAGGCGGAGGAAGGGGGCCCGTGGGCGCCAGTTTGAACATTTCAAATGAATCCGGACAGGGCGGTCCTTCGGAATGCGGAAGCAGCTTCGGCCCGAGTTTACCGGCCTCAGCGAGCCTTAGACCGAACACGGGGGCTTCCTTAGCTTCGAAATGAACCTTCAGCTTGAAGCGGTCGGCCAGCAGAGACTGCATCATCAGGCGCATCTGATCCTTGGTGGGATTGCCATCCGCTTTCGCGTCGATCACGTAGTTTTCGCCCGCCCATTTTGGAAGTTGTGCACGCAACATTTCCTGCGACCGATCCAGATCGAGCTTGTACGCGAATCCAATGTAACCCCACAGCGGGAAGCTATCGGAGAAATGGCCGCCCGGAGGTTTCGCAGTGCCGAGGTCCAGAAAAAAAGTCGGTTGCGTAAATGCGCCGGGCTTGGCAAGCCTGACTGAGGCCACCTCGAACGCCATCTTTCCTCCGGCCGCGGTCTGCCCGGCAGGAACATCAGGCCCTTGAGCTGGAAGGATGGAAATCGCCACGCTCACGGCCAAAAGAAGCAATAAATTTCCGCCAGTTCTCATCGCTCCTTCGCGACGCTATCACAGTTCCCCGCGGGACAAAAGCCGGGGTGCGCACCGCGCCGGATCGCCTCGGATTGGTGTATTCTTACCCCAATGCCGCGTCCGCTCCTCACTTTCGCGCTCCTGATTCTCGGCACGTCGCTGAACGCTCAGTGGCTGCATTATCCCACCGCCGGTGTGCCTCGCAAGCCTGACGGCGAAGTGAACATGTTCGCCCCCGCGCCTCGCATGGCGGACGGCAAACCCGACTTTTCCGGAGTCTGGACTACGGGCGAACCCTATGATCGCCGCTCGCATGGCTTGTCGAGTCCCAAGGACCTGCCGGCTCCGCACGATCCACAAAGTTATCCGCTCGCGCAGACCCCCGGCGACCCCACAGCCATCGTCGGTTCGCGCCAGATGGGCAACCTCGGTGTCGATCTTCCCGGCGGCCTGCCTTATCAACCTTGGCTTCGGGCGCTGGTGAAACATCGCACCGGCAACGACGCGATCGAGGACCCCCACATCCGGTGCTTGCCCGACAATTTTATCCGCGCGTACGGCATGCCGCATCTGCTGAAGTTCGTCCACACGCCGAACCTTCTGGTGGTGCTCGATGAAATGAATGCAGCTTATCGCCAGGTGTTCACGGATGCCCGGCCGTTACCTAAAGATCCGGACCCCTCATGGCAGGGCTACTCGTCGGGCAAGTGGTCGGGCGATACGCTTATCATCGACACCGTCGGGCTGCATGACGATACGTGGATCGATTGGAACGGTAGCGTCGTCACCGAGGCCGCGAAGGTGCGGGAACAGATTCGGCGGCCGGACTTCGGGCACCTGATTATCCAGGTCACCGTCGACGATCCCAAGGCCTATACCAAGCCGTGGAGCGTCACCTTGCAGGAGCGCATCATGGTGGATACGGACCTGGTGGATGAGATCTGCGTCGAGAACGAGCAGTCGCTCCAGCACCTACACTGACGTTCGTGCCCCGTAGGCCTCCTCCGCGAGGTGCTACAATGTAGCAAATGAGGAAGACATCGGTTCGCGAACTCCATATTCGAACGTCAGAGTTGGTACGCGAGGCAGCCGAAGGCGGCGTAATCGTGATCGAGCGGCGTGGAGAGCCGGTAGCGGAGTTACGCCCTATTTCACGCCCTCAGCGCATCGGAGCAGACCGGAAAGCTCGGATATTCGCTTCCATGCGGAAAATCTGGGACCGAATGGACCAAGTGGGCGACAGCGCGAAAATTCTCGAAGACGACCGGAATCGATAACGGCTATGTACTTCGATACGTCGTACATCGCAAAGTTCTACTTCAACGAACCTAAGTCGGTCCGCGTTCGAGAACTAGTCCGGAGATCGGACGGCATCTATTCATCGCTCTGGTCGTTCGCGGAGTTTCATGCCGTACTCCATCGGCGATTGCGGGAAGGCGCAAGTTCCTCGAGCGATGCCCGCGATCTTGCCGCGCGCTTCTCCGAACATGTCGAAGACCGGTTGTGGAACCTCATTCCAGTCAGCCAGACCCTCCTGCGGAGGACAAGCGCGCTCATGCTGTCCGCTCCGCAAGACCTCTTCCTGCGGACCGCCGACGCTGTACACCTGACCACGGCGCAGGAAGCCGGTGAGCGCGAGGTCTGGACCAACGACCGCCACATGTTGGCCGCCGCCCCTTACTTTGGATTATCCGGCCGGTCCGTTTGAAGCAGCCCGGCGGCTTGTCGCCCTCGCCGCCGCCGCGCCCAAAACGGCGCATCTGGCCAACGATCCTCCTGACTGTAGCACCATTGCCGGCGCGATTCGTAGGCGCTTCGGATTCCGCCGATCAGCCGCCCGTAGCTCGCCGAGGTCTCTTCGGCTTCTTCGCCCTGCAGCAAACGATCCGCCGCTTCGGCCGACGCTAATCCCGTGAACAGCGCATTGAGCAGGCCTTGCGACGCCAGCGGATCGAAATGAATGGCCGCATCTCCGGCGGCGAACCATCCGTCGCCGGCCGCCGGAGCGAGCGCACCGCCGTTGGCAATCGTGAGTTTTACTTCGGCGTCGCTCGCAAACCCACACTCTTTCAGCGCTGCTGTTAATGTTCGGGCCTCCGCGCTCCGCCCGAGAAGCGATTCCCGGGATCGCGCCGAGCGTGCTGAAGGGAGATCGGGATCGGTGTGGAACGCGAGTACGCGCCGGCCTTGCGGCAGCGGAGCGCTATACCACCAGCCCTCCTCCACTGCCTCGAGCAGCGTGAAGCCGGCCGTGGCCGGCGTTTCCTGGCGCACGGCACCGTGCAGCCACGCGCAGACCATACGCGGCTCCCGCGACTCCTCGCGTGCACCCAATCGCCGGGCCAGCGTGGCAAACTTACCCGAGGCGTCGATCAGCACTTGCGCGCGAGCCCGCAGGCTCGATTCTCCGTTCGCAGCCAGCGTCGCGAACCAACCCGCGCCTGACCGATCTGCTTCCACATCCTGTATTCGCGCCGGCGCGAGCAACACCGCGCCGCGCGCGGCCGCGATTCGGCGCAGCCACGCATCGAAACGCACCCGGTCGATATGCCAGCCGCATCCATCCGGATCACGCAGGAAATCGCTTTCTGCCGCGTCTTCACTACCCCACACGGATCGATTCCCGTACCACGCTACATGCTCTTCGCCGAGAAACGATTCGAGCAGCCCCATGTCGGCAAACAACCCGCGAGCCGCGGGCGCAAGCGATTCCCCCACCACAGGCGAGGTGGAACCGAAGTCCCGGCAATCCACTACCAGGACGCTGTGCGTCGGCGCCAGATTCAAGGCGGCCGTCGCGCCGGCGGGCCCGGCGCCCACCACCAATACCTCGGTTTCGAACACCTTGGTTTCGGGCACCTCGATGCCAATCAGCCGCGGCGCAGGCCGTATGGAAAGCGGTGGACTTTCTCGATGCCCGTCAAATCGATCCGCTCGGCTTCGTACGGCGATTCTTCGCGCTCCACGCCGTGCTCGGATTTCGCGAGCGTCGCCAGCCGCCGCCGCGTCTCCGGCGGCAGGTTCTCTACTTGCATTTCCGTTGGGAATGCGGCATCTCCGGGCCCCGGAAGCTGTTCCACCACGCCCATATGGCCGAAATGCTGGATCATATTGTTGATCTGATCCGTATAGCTTTTGCTGCCTAGCGGGCGAATCCACGCGGCTCGATTCGCGAACGCCGCCATCCGTTCGGCGAGCGGCTTTCCCCTGTCCATCACGATCTCGTAGTTGGCGTGCGCGAGCACCTGGTTCGGCACGCGCGCCGGCCAGAACGTCGGCACGTAAGGATCGTACGTCGCCTGGTATCCGGAGCGGCAACTGGCCGTGTCCGTCTGCCAGGGGATGGCCATCCAGCGCGTGATGCCGCCCGGCAGCTGGCCGCCTTGAATCGGGCCGTTGGGCAGCATCAATGTATCGGGAATCAGTTCGGCGCCGTAGGAATAGGGTTCCACCCAGCCCTCTTTCGCATGCATCACCCGGAAGGGGCCCATGTACATTTGCGTATATCTCATTGGCCAGGTCATTTCACAACCCGGATGAAACGCGTCGGCGAGGCAGAATTCGAGCGATCCCCGGTCCAGCATCGCAGGCTGGTCGATCACCGGCACGTCTTCGATGCGGCGCGGCGGCTCGCGCTGGGGATCGTAATCGGAGTCGAAATCTCCCTTGGCCCATTGTTGGAGCATGCGCAGTTGGGTATCGGTAAGGCTGGCGTATTGGCGCGGCGATTCCACCGGAGGAATGTTCATCGCATCGCCGTAGTTCCAGGGCAGCGGCTGCGGCGCCCATGCGTCGCGGTCGAACACCCGAAACTCGTTCGCGATCGTCTGCCGCAGTTCCTGATCGGCCGGATCGTTCCGCGAAAGCCGGTCCAGCCATTTGGGCGTCGAGAGATTCCTCCACCCGCCCCACCCGAAAGCGCCCGCGTATCCCTTGTTCACCCATTGCAGATTCGAGAGCCGCTCGAAGATGGGCCGGATGTCGCGATCGAAGGAAGGACGCCCCGGCTTGGGAATCAGATTGGCCTGGATGGCTACGTCGCGCATCAGGTCCCACATCGTGCGCACGGATTTCTGTTGCGGCGCGTAGTCCGGTGGCGCCACCACCACCCACGCCGGCATCACTTCCAGCTTCTGCCCCTCGTAATGCACCTCGGCCGTTACCGGACCGTCGGAGACGTCATCGTGCCAGCCTTCGTTGTTGGCGAACGTGACGGCCTTCGAGCCATCGAACGAAGCCGATACACCGCGCCCTCCCAGCACGATCAGCCGGCCTTCCTCGTCGGTCCGCAGTTCGCCCAGGTACACCGGCGTGTTCACGAATTTGCCGGTATCGAAGGTGTGCGGCGGCCCGCCGTGCGTGTTGCGCCCGGAGATGTGCCGCGGGCCTGGATCGATGATCAGGCTCGCGCGATCCGACACGGTCGAGTTCCGCAAGAGCGATGGCAGCGCGGAGGCAGCCTCGGGAATGTCGAGGGCCATCTGAAACTGATACCAGGCCGCCTTCTTGTTCGCCAGATGCACTTTCCAGTGCACCTGCGCATTGGACGCGTTGAGCTCACAAACAGCCTGGCCCTCCGCGTTGAGCCCGTACACCCGGAATCGCGCGCCCTGGCGCTTGAGCGAACCGGCCGAATCGCGATAAAACCCCCACGGCTCGGGTTTGGGATCCGCCACTTCCGGCCCAAGAAAAAACTCATCTTGGCTATTGCCGACGCGCGCCACGCCGATTCCGGGATAAATGGCCGCTTTCACCACGCATTTGTCGCGTAACTCGGGCAGCGCTTGCGCCGGACGCGGTTCGCCCGGTTCGCGCGTGGGAACTCCGTTCGCGTCGCGGCGCTCCTCGGCGCTCGCCGCATACACTACCCGCCGCGCATCGGAAATACTTCCCTGCGGCCGATGCTCGGCCAGGCAATGCCAGGGATTGAATGCCAGATTCTCGCCGTAGCCGGCTTGTCCCAGCGCGTCGACGTCTTGACGCAGCAGAATGAGCGTGGCAACGTGTACCGGTTTGCTTTCGCTCTCTTCCCAGCGTACGGTTGCTTGATCGAGCGGCATCTTCGCCGGATCGGTGCGGAACTGGACCAGGAATCGAAACCGTGCTTCCCGCTCGCTCAGGCGGCGTGCCAGATCCGAGGCCAGGTAGTCCGGGTCGTTCGGCGGCTGCGTGCCGTCGTGTTGTTCGGGCTCCAGCTTGTATTTCACAAACCGGTCTTTCCCGAAGGAATACGGAAGCCCGCTCCAATAAGACGTGGTGAGAACGCTCGCCACCACCTTTTCCATTTCCTTCAGCAGACGCGCCGTGACCGGATGCGTTCGCAGATACGGCTCGTAATTGCCGCCCACCACGCCCGCTTCCGTGAATTCGCACATGTCGCGCGCCGTGTCCACGAAAAAGACGTCGAAGTTCTGGAGCAGGAAATCCTGCGTGTCCCCGTCGCCGAGCAACTTCGGGCCGGGCACGCCGAAAAGT
>JASIGB010000195.1:0-4287 GCA_030045355.1 Bryobacteraceae bacterium | reverse complement strand
GCCTCATCCAGCCGTTGACCGGCCAGGTACACCATCGCCAGCCTAATGTAGACGTGGGGCGAATTCGGACGCTCGCGCTGGAGTTGCACCAGTTCACATTCGGCCTGCGCCAAGTCATGATCGAAGACAAAGCGCGCGTAAGCGGCGTTCAGGCGCAGATCCCAGGTTTGGCCGCATGCTTCCACGGCTAGCGCATGGGCTTCCCAAAACGGCGCAGCGAGATCGCAAGGCGCCTGCATCACGAAGCTGGCGAGCATCAGGTAAGTGCTGGAAATCCCCTCCCAGGCCCGGAAATCCGCGCTGTCCAGCCGCGCGGCCTCCTGGAAACAGCGTAGGGCGTTCTGGTAACCAGCCGGATTGTATTGATTCCAGTAATGCCATCCCCGCCGGATGAGAACTTCCGATTGCGGGATTTCGAGCCGGTAGCCGAACTTGGGCTGGCACTGAATCCACGCCGCATATTCGCCCAATAGCTGCTTAATCTCGCCGATCGTGACCGCGACGGTATGCTTCGACACGTGCACGCCGTCCCAGGCTTCCCGGATCAACTGCTCGTATTCCACCAGCCGGCCGGGATTTTGAACCAGGACCGCTAACGCGCGATAGGCGCGCGGCCTGAGCTGGATCTCGACGCCATCCCGATACAGCCGCGTGGACGCTAAATTGATCCTAAAAGGGCCGAAGCTTACCGGTGCATCTACTCCCTGCATGAGAGCCCCCGCAATTTGACCGATCTTGGACACCCGCCCCAAGGAATTTGACCGATCCTTGAACCGCGCTCGCGGGAATTCTATCATAAAATCCCTCCTAAGCGAGCGGGCAGTTTCGATTGCATGCAGGGTGTACCTTCCGTTCGCCTGAAACGGGGCAACCATGACATCCAAGCCGCTGTCTTCGCTACCGCTGGCGCTAGCATTGTTCACGCTGTCCGCGGCCACGCTCGCTGCTCAATCCGCCGGAACCGGAGCGCTCACCGGAACCGTGACCGATCCCACGGGGGCTGTTGTGCCTGGCGTCACGGTGGTTCTGGTGAATCCGGAAACCAACCAAACCCGCACCGCGATGACCGGCGGCGATGGCGTCTACAAGTTTTCGCTGTTGCCTCCGGGAGTGTACAGCGTCCGGTTCAGCGCTGCCGGATTCAAGACCTCGGAGGTGGGAGCGGTGACGGTGAACGTCACCGAGACGCCGGTGCTGGATCGCGTGCTTGAAGTGGGCACGCAGGCCGAGCAGGTCACCGTGGAGGCCACGGCGGAGCTGCTGCAAACGGCCAGTTCCACGCTGGGAACCACGGTGGGCACCGCTACTGTCACCGGTCTTCCTTTAAGCAACCGGAACTACACGCAGATTCTGGCGCTGTCGGCGGGAACCAATGCCGGCGCGAACGATGCGACCGCGTTCGGCAAGGGGACGCAGGACATGAGCGTCAACGGCAACGATCCCGGCCAGAACAGTTTCCAAATGGACGGCGTGAATATCAACAATTTCGCCAACGCCGGGAGCGCTAACGATTCCAGCCTCTACGCTGGAATCGGGGTGCCGAGCCCCGATGCCATTCAGGAATTCAAAGTGCAAACGTCCACCTATGACGCCAGCTACGGGCGCAACCCGGGCGCCAATGTCAATGTGGTCACGAAATCCGGCAGCAACCAGTTCCACGGGACCGCCTTCGAGTTCCTGCGCGACACCATATTCAACGCCAACGACTTTTTTTACAACCGCGATTCGTGCCTGGGGTATGCGAGCGGCGCGTGTCCGAAACAGATCCTGAACCAGAACCAGTTTGGAGGGGTGCTCGGAGGACCCATCAAGCGCGACAAGTTGTTTTTCTTCGTCAGCTATCAGGGGACGCGCCAGAAAAACGGCGTGTCATCCTCCGGGTTCACCAGCGCGCTTTTACCGCCGATTCCGGCGGGAAGCCGCAGCGCGGCTGGTTTCGCGGCGGCGCTGGGCGCGGCCAATTGCCCGGCCAATCATCCGGGAAACGCGAACTATGGGACCTTCGGCGGTCCCAACGTGGACTGCAATGGGTCCAACATCAGCCCGGTGGCGCTGAATATCCTGAATCTCAAGCTTCCCGGCGGCAGCTATTATTTCCCCGCTTCAGGAACCAACGACTACGCCTCAGCCAGCTTCAGCGACCCCGCGATTTATAACGAAGATCAGGTGGTCGCCAATTTCGACTATGTCATCAACTCCAAGAACACGCTCGCCGGCCGCTACTTCTTCACCAATAATCCGCAGGATCTGACACTCGGCGGGGAATTGCCGGGCGCTCCCAACTATCTCGGCTTCTCCAATACCGACGCCGTTCTGAAGGTGACCACGTTGGTGACGAACACGCTGGTGAATGAAGCGCGCATCTCCTTCCAGCGCAATCTGAGCACTGGAAACGCGCCTACACCTCCTGGCGCAACCAACGCGGGGCTAGGCATCACGCCGATGACGCCGGGTGTGATCCAACCGCCGGGCATCATCATCGCCGCGGGTGGTTACACGATGCTCGGAGTTTTCGGCCCGACTTTCAGCGTCACCAATCAAACGGAATTTTCCGACCAGGTTTCCTGGACCCATGGCAGACATACGCTCCGGTTCGGATATGAGTATCAGGCCACAGACTGGCCGATTATCTGGTCGGGCGTCCGAGGACTGCTGTTCATGGGCACGTTCAACGATTTCTTGGTAGGCGGGCCGGGAAATATCTTGTCGTGCCTGTATTGCTCGCGCAGCGCGCCGGAAGGCATCGTGCACGGCTATGCTTCGCCCAGCATGAACGCTTTCGTGCAGGACGACTGGAAGTTGAGCTCCCGGCTCACTCTCAATCTCGGAACGCGCTGGGAATACGATGGCGCATTGAGCGACAAATACGGCAATCTCACGCAGACCTGGGTGAGCCGCATTCAGGATGTGCCCATCCCGCCCAGCGTGCCCACCACTTCGGGACCCGGCGTCAGCCAGTGGGTGGTGCCGAGTAATTTCACGCAATTCTACGGGCAACCGCCGGCCGGCGTGTTGATCAACGATAGCGACACGCCCGAACGAGAGCACGCCCCGTTGAGCAATTTTGGCCCGCGCATCGGGTTCGCCTACCAGGCGACCAGCAAATTGGTGATCCGTGGCGGCGCCGGGATCTTCTACGATCGCGTGGGCGCGGACCGGATTATTTACGCGGTGGAGCAGGGCAATCCTTATTCGGCCACGGTCGATTTCGGCGTGCCGAATAATCAGACACTGGCCGACCCGTTCCCGTCCACACCGACTCTGGGCACCTTCTCCTCACGCTACATCAGCTTCTCGTCCGCCTGCCTGGCCAACGATCTCGGGCCCGGTTGCAACTCCAACCTGAACGTTCCGTTCCTGGATGAAGTGCTGCACACGCCGTTGGTGCGGCAATATAACCTCGGCATTCAGTATGAATTCGCGCCGAATTGGGTGCTGGAGCTAGGCTACGTGGGCTCGAGCGGGATCAATCTTCTCGACGAATATCACAACAACAACACGCCGCTGCTCGCCAGCCCCAGCGATCCGATCAACGGCGTCACCACCAACACCGTTCAGAACATTCTCTATCGCGTGCCCTACCTCGGCTACCAGTCGGTCGGCGTGCGCGGAACGGGCTTCGATGGAAGCTCCAATTTCAACAGCCTGCAAGCCACCGTCCGCAAGCAATTCTCGCACGGCTTAATGCTGCAGGCGTCCTATACCTGGAGCAAGTCGCTCACCGATCTGAGCAACATTTCCGCCAACCCAACGGCGAATAGCAACGATGCCAGCAGCTTGAGCCAGCAGTACGGCCCATCCACTTTCGTTCGCCCGCAGCGGTTCGTCGTCAATTACAGCTACGACCTGCCGTTCGGAAAGCACCAGGGATTCCTCGGCAAAGCCACCGAGGGCTGGAATGTTTCGGGAGTCACGGTAATTCAGGACGGCCTTCCGATCACCATCGGCGATTCAGCCGCCGGCACCATCTACGGCACCGCCGGATCGGTGGACCAAGCCGGATACGCACGCGCGCAAATGTGCCCAGGGATGACGTATGGCAGCATCGCGACGCCAGGTGGCGTGGAACAGCGCTTGGGTGGCAACAGCGGCGGACCCGGATATTTCAATGCGGCCGCGTTCTGCCCTGCCCCGGTGATCGGCAATGGCACCGGCTACGGCAACTCAGGAACGGGTATTATCCTGGGCCCGGGCCAGTTCAACTGGGACATCTCGGCAATTAAGACGACGCGCATCACCGAGCAGCACATGATCCAGTTCCGCGCGGAATTCTTCGATGCGTTCAAT
>JASIGB010000194.1:0-12332 GCA_030045355.1 Bryobacteraceae bacterium | reverse complement strand
ACTCCGAATGGTCGGATAGTGGAACAATTCCACCACCGAAACTGCTCTGCGCGCCTCGCCTTCCAGGCGCTGGTGGATTCGGACGAGCGTCAGGGAGTTTCCTCCCACATCGAAAAAATTGTCATCGATCCCGACCCGTTCGAGATGCAACTCCTCCCGCCAAATCGCCAAGATGGTCTCTTCGATCTCGCTCCGTGGCGCCTCGTAAACTCGATCCGGAGAACGCTTCGGCCGGGGTAGTCTTGCGCGATCCACTTTGCCGTTGGGAGTCAAGGGAAAGGCGTCCAAGCGCACAAAGTCGGACGGGATCATATAGGGGGGTAGTTTGGCGCGGCATTGCTTCCGTATCTGATCTGCCAGCCATGCGTCGTCTACGGCGGGCGCGGCCAGGTAAGCGATCATGCGCGCCTCGGGCCCTTCACCGCTCACGATCACACAGGCCCCTCGCACCTCCGGCATTCTCGAAAGCACAGCCTCGATTTCTTCCAACTCGACGCGGAATCCGCGAATCTTCACCTGCCGGTCCATCCTGGCCAGGAATTCCAGATTCCCGTCCGTGCGGTAGCGCACCAAGTCTCCGGTGCGGTACACCCTCTCGCCCGCTCGGATCGGATGCGGCGTAAACCGTTCGGAGATTTCTTCCGGCCGATTCCGATATCCCCGCGCCAGGCCTGCGCCGCCGATCCACAGCTCCCCCGGGATGCCGATGGGCGCCGGATGCCCATGGCGGTCCATCACAAAAAGTTCCACGTTCGAGATGGCGCGTCCGATGGAAGGCGGAGCACCGTCGCCCGCGTCCTCGGGAACCGGGCCGGAGGTCGTCACCACGCTATTCTCGGTCGGCCCGTATTGATTGAAGACGCGGAACGGTAGCCCGGGCCGGGCGCCGCGCAGCAGCTTATCCCCGCCAGTGAATAGGAACCGCAAGCTGGACTCTTGCGGCCAGGGTTCACGCGTTACGGCGTCGAGAATGGGAGTCGGAACGAAACTATGCGTGATCTTCCGGGCGCAGAGCCATTCCGGAAGCCGCGCCGGAGCGAAGCGGATATCCTCGGGAACGAATTCGACGCTCGCGCCGGCCGCCAGATACGGCCAGATCTCCCAGGCGGCGGCGTCGAATCCGGGACTAGCGAATTGGGCGCCCCGGCTTTCCGGTGTAACCGCGAAGGCGCGATTGTGCCAGGCGATCAGATTACTGAGACCACGATGAGGGATCTCCACTCCTTTGGGCTTACCTGTGGAGCCGGAGGTGTAGATCAGGTACGCAATCGCGTCCTCGCGGTAAGGAACCTTTACGCTTGCGCACGTCCCCTCCGCAAGGGGATTCACTAAAGGAAACGCGCATTCGAAATCCCGATCGCACACCAGGACTGCCGCGTTCGAGTCCTCCAGAATCACCCTCAGCCGTTCGTCGGGGAGTTCCGGGTCCAAGAGCAGATACACCGCTCCGGTCTTGAGAGCGGCGAGCGCGGCAGCGATCATATCCGGTGACCGCGGGAGCTGGATTGCAACCACCGCGTCCAAGGTCACGCCACGATCCCGCAGGACGCCCGCCAGCCGTTCAGCCTGTAGATTGAGCTGGCGATAGGAGAGCGTATCGCCAGCGGCGCGAATCGCGGGCGCATCCGGACGATCAGCGACATTTTGCTCGAACGCCTGGAGTACTCCGCCGTCCCTGGGAAAGGGCGCCTCGGTCACCAGCCAATCGCCGAGCATCTGTCGTAGTTCGGACGCGGTGAGCAGATTCAACTCCGAGATGCGCCGGCCCGGATCGCCGGCAATCGAATCGAGGAGCGTTTCGTAGTGGTTTGCCATCCGCGCGATCCTGGGCTCATCGAACAGATCCCGGGAGAATTCCAGGACGCCCGAGACTCCGCCGCCAGAATCGTAGAGCGTCAGCGCCAGGTCAAATTTGGAAGTCGCGGTGAGCACCGGCGGCGTCTCCGGCCGGCCATCCGGCCCGGGGGCGCTGGCGTCGGGATAAAGCAGCAACTGGAACATCACTTGGAACAGCGGATTGCGGCCGGCGTCCCGCTCCGGATGCAGTTCGTCCACGAGCAGTTCAAATGGCAAGTCCTGATGCGCATATGCGCCAATCGCTGTCTCGCGGACGCGATCCACCAACTCCCGGAACGTGGGGTCCCCCGCTAAGCTGGTCCGCAAGACAAGGGAATTCACGAAGAATCCGATCAGGCCTTCCGTGTCGCCGTGGTTCCGGCCCGCAACGGGCGAACCAACCACGATGTCCTCCTGACCGGAGTAACGGCACAACAGAGTTTCGAAAGCTGCCAACAGCACCATGAAAAGCGTCGCGTTGCATTCGTCGGAAAGTGCTCGAAGGCGGGCGATCGTCTTCGGCTGTGGCCGCACGGGCACGCCAGATCCACGGAAGGAGGGTTGCGGAGGCCGCAAGCGGTCGGCTGGGAGGTCCAGTGCAGGGATGCCGGCCAGTTGCCGTTTCCAGTACTCGACCTGCAGTCCACGGACTTCGCCTTCCAGAAACTTGCGCTGCCAACGGGAAAAATCGGCGTATTGGATTGGCAGTTCGGGCAAGGGGGAAGGCATCCCCGCGGAGTAAGCGGCGTATAGAGCGTTGAGTTCCTGGAAGAATACGCTCAACGACCAGCCGTCGCAGACGATGTGATGCATCGTAAGCAGCAAGATATGGTCGTTGTCCTCCAGGCGCAACAGCTTGACCCGCAGCAGGGGACCGGTGCGAAGATCGAAGGGCGTGTTGTAGTCCTCCGCCGCGATCCTCTGGGCCTCGGCGTCCTGTATCTCCGGTCGTTTTTCACCCAGGTCGATCAACGGCAGTTCGACGTTCACCGATGCCGTGGTGATCTGCACGGGAACCCCGTTGGCGGCCACGAAGGTGGAACGCAGCACCTCATGGCGCCGCACGATCTCATTCAGGCAGCGCTGCAAAATCCCGTGATCCACGGCGAAGCGGAGGCGCAGCGGGCTATCCATGGTGTACATGGAGGGCACGTTGGTCAACTGTTCGAGAAACCACAGCCTCTCTTGAGCGAATGACATCGGGGCCGTCCGATTGGCCGCAGCTTGCCTTTGCATGAGGCGCGAAAGCAACTGGCGGCGCTGATCGGACGCCGGGAGTCGATTCACTTGTACCTCGACGTTATCGCTCATTCAGTGGGGCCTTTTCTCGCCGGGATTTGTTAGATCCAGGCGGCTAACATCGTCGTCGAGTTCGTTAGTTCCAGACCATCGACGCCTGGTCTTTCACGAACCGGGACAAACGGTTTTCGAAATGGCAGCGCGGCTAATGCATCTCGGTTGGCAGCCGGCCCGATGATCCCAAGAGGGAAGACGCTTCCCTCGCGCGAGCCTTGCCGCGCGAAGCGCTCGAAATACTCCTCTGCGGGAAGAGGAGCGCGGAGCAAGCAATCCAGCGGAGTGTGGCTTGGCTCACCGGCTCTCAAACGGACTCCCCCAGATTGGAAGAGCTCATGAAGGTTTCCTGGTAGAGGCACGGGTCACTCTCCGATGTGAAAAGACTTTACCACAGATACCCTGGATTTTCTATATTCCAGACATCCGCTTTCATTTAATACTCGGTTAATGAATCGTACGACTGCATACACTATGAGGTGATCTCAGTAAACAGATCCGTCGATAATTAATTAAAAAGAAACAGATGATTGTGTTAGGATAAGACACCTTTTCAATGAGAAAAGGATCGCGCCCATGCCTAAGCGCCGCCCAGCCAAGCGGAATCAAAGGAGACCAGACGCCATGGAGAATACTGCAGAAACGACCCCCGTCGAAACCTCGAAGCAAGGGCTGTCCGAGGTTGGAACGCAACTGAACGAAGCGCAGGTAACGCTGAGCCAGCGTCTCTACGAGACCAATGTCGAGGGCCAAAAACAGCTGGCTGCGGTCGCCACCGCATTTGCGGCCGCAAAGCAGGAATTGGATCAGGACACCGCCAAACGCGCAGCCGAAGCGGCTACGGAATATGCTAAGGCCGCCGAACAGGCGAGCGGCAAAGAGAACGCGCAGCAGCTTCTTGCGGAAGCCTACCAGAACTACATCAAAACTCTGGAAGGTTTGCAGACGGAGGCCTGCCGCCGGTTACAGAACTTGTATACCGAACATGTGACCAAGTGGACGGAAGCCGAGGAGTCGGTGAGAAAACAGAGCCGGATGCAGTACGTGGATCACCTCAAGAGGGTCCAGCAGGTTTGGGCTTCTCTCGATGTTGCGTCGCTGGTACCCTAATACCCCAATTCTTCTTGCACGATTTGGATGACGCGCTCAGGCGTCGAGCGCAGAAAGAAATGATCTCCCGGAAGCATGCGCAGGCGGAATTGTCCTGTGGTCTGAGACGACCATGCGACCAGATCTCCGGAAATCACCTGGCCGTCTTGACTTCCGCCGAGCGAAGTGACCGGAAACGCGAACGGTGCTTCGGGGGCGTATTCGTAGCTCTCGAACATCTCGTAGTCCGCGCGCAACGCCGGAAGTATTAACGTCATCACCTCCCTGTTGCCCGCAATTTCCTCGGGGATTCCTCCGGCGCGCGTCACTTGCTCCAGAAAGAGCGCATCGTTCAGGCCGCAAATCGGTTTCCTCCGGCTGGGCAATTGAGGTGCGCGGCATGCCGAGGCAAAAAACCGAATCGGCGCCGGTTTAGCCCGTCTTCGAAGTTCGCGTGCCAGTTCAAACGATACAAGTCCGCCGAGGCTGTGTCCGAACAGCGCGTAAGGACAGTGAAACAAAGGTTCCAGCGCAGACGCCAGTTCGTGCGCCAGCGTCCGCAGATGGCGCGGTGGCTCTTCGGCGACGCGCCCTTCCCGGCCCGGCAGTTCGACTGCGCAAATTTGGATGTTCTTCGCTGACCGCCAGGGATGGAACATCGAAGCTCCCCCGCCCGCGAACGGTAGGCAGACGATGCGGAGATTGGCGCCGGTAGCTGGGCTAGGCGTAACCCATTGCGGAAAATCTGGATTCACCATTGCCGCTCCGCAACGATGAGCCTCCGCGGGGCTGCCGATAACTTCGCTGGCGCCTCGCGAGCTTCTGCCACCAATACCTCGGCAGCCTCTACGCCGATTTCCCGCTCCAGTTGCTCGCGGTTCCTTAGAATTCCGCGGTACACGGCGATCTGACGCTCCCTCCAGCGGGGCGTCTCCGCGCCGCGGAGCAATCGAAAGCCGGCGTTTAGCAGCATCTGTTCCATTTCGTCCAGGCAAGGTACCCAGGTGGTCATCGCGAGACGGCCACCGCTCTCGATGATGCGCCCTATCTCTTCCAGGGCACCCACTTTGTCGAGCACCATCCAGAAGGCGTCCACGCTCATGACTGCTCTCTGCGAGCGAACAGGTGCGCCGGTACTGGTAAAACTGCCTACGGCAAACGTGGCGCTACCGGACATCCCCATGCGCAAGCAAGTGTGATTCGCTTGCTCGATCGCTTCGGGCAAGATGTCCAGGCCTCGGAGGACGGCCCCGGTTCTCCGCGCTACCCAAAGACCCGGTCCGCCTCTTCCGCAGCCCACGTCCAGCAGATGAGACCCCACACTGAGCTTTAGCTCGCCCGCTAGGCATTCGAGATCTGTCACCGTGACAAATCCAAAAGGATCGGCATCCTCGGGGTAATCATCTCGATACGCGTCGCGCCAAATCTGGCTGAGAAGTGGAGTCTTGCCTGGAGATCGCAGAATTTCCCGGTAACGATCTTGCCGCCATGCTTGAGTCATGGCGTAATCCAATCAGACAATGAGGAAGGCATTGCGTAAGCGGCCTGTGTTCAGGAAGATGTTGCTCCCTTTGTGAGCCGGGCTCTACCCAGAACGCTCTCTCAGTTTATACGGTTTATGCGCTGCGGGAAGCCAACATTTCAGTTCCAAAACGGTGAATTCCAAAGTGAACTCTTTTAGACTCAGGCCCGACCGTCTCCACCATGCAGCGCAAAGTTAAACAGCGACCGCTATCGGCAGCGAACAGGCGCTCGCAACATTGGAGGGGCTGTAGGCTCGAGTCCAGTTGCCGACCCAGATAGCCGAGTGGGAGTCAGCGAGATCACGTTTGTCTGATCGTCTCTGCCGGGTCGCCAAGGTTTCAATCCAAGCTTCATGGACCACATTTTTTTCGGAGAAGCGGAAACGAAGGGCCCTTCCAATTCACTATTCGACCAGGAGATGAGCGACCGAATCAAGCTCACGGCGGCCAAGTACCTGACTCCTATGAATTGCGCGAATCGCTGCAGGCGAACCCGAAGACGGCGGTGAGCGGAATCGTGAAATGAAAAACTAACAAAAAGGCCGGCACTAGCAGAATCGGTCCGGTGTATACTGTCCCGTACGGAAAGCCAAAACGAAAATCCTGGCCTATAACGGGTCCTGGCGCACGCCACTTTCAGTCAGATTCGCGGGGAATTAAGAGGGTGAAGTGAACAATCTTACAATTCAATGTCCAAGTGCGATGGAAGAAAACGATGACGCTCTCGTATTTGGCGTAGTCGAGGGAACCGCGGAACGGCCGCAAGTCGCGTACCTGACAACGCCACAGCCGCTGACGCAAGAGATCCGGGATCTATGTTCGCCGGCGACACCCGCAGAAGTACTCAGAATAGCAACACATTGCGTAAGATACCGGTGCATTCACTTTGAACGTGAAAACTGCACCCTCGCGCAGCGTGTCGTCCAGATCCTCCCGGCCGCCGTTGAGCAGATTCCCGCTTGCAAGCTTCGACCGGTCTGTCGATGGTGGTTGCAGGAGGGAAAATCGGCCTGCTTCCGTTGTCCCCAAATAGTTCGCACGCCATCGTTCGTTACCGACGTGCACAGGAAGGTTGCGGGTTCACAATCCGTAACCGGAGAACTGTCCCCCACCCCACCCTCGTTATCCATAGAAAGGTAAGCAATGGCAAAAAACGATATCACGCAACCATCCAGTCAGGGCGCCGCTTCCACGGTGGCTCTGGAAAATCTTACGGAATCCATCGCACGAGCCACGCTCAGAGCTCTCGACGAGCGGCAATTGGCGAGTGCCGCGGGCGGCACTGCAAACCTGCCCATAGGCGACGGGCACACGGTCTTGGGCATCATCATCCCCTGCGAGCGATTCGGCATCCTCGGACTTGGCGGTTCGGAGCCCTGTCACTGCCACGTCGTCATGGGAATCATTATCATGCACCCGCCAAAAATCGAGCCGATTGACTCCACAGGGGGTGCCGGCGCGAAAAAGGCCACATAAATCACAACACTACTAAAGAAAGGAGGAACCAATGGCGGAAACTAAGGAGCATAAACCCATATATAGACCGTTATATGCAGCAACAGTGCACCGTTGTTGCGCGAAGGGCGACCTGGGCGAGATGAAAGCGCTGCTGGCCGAGGCCGAACAACTCCAAGAACACGGGAATCTCTCGGCGGCTCTTGAAATATTGAAATGCGAGATTGCCAGATTAGAGAAGAGGTAGCGCGTAAGCGCCTCGTTTGGAAGCAAACCGGGCGCTTAACCGGAACGTTGTAGTCACCATGGAAACGCCGCCACGCTCACTTTCGGAAGACGATATCACGAAGTTTGTCCCGGTCCACGTGGTCTGGGAGATTACTCTGGCGTGCGATCTGAAATGCCTGCACTGCGGATCCCGCGCGGGCCGCAAGCGCCCCGCGGAGTTGACCACGGCCGAGTGTCTGGAGGTGGTGGAAGCGCTGGCCCGCCTGGGAACGCGAGAGATTACGCTGATTGGCGGCGAAGCATATCTACGAAAAGATTGGACCGAGATCATCCGCGCCATCAGATCTCACGGAATTTATTGCGCAACCCAAACCGGGGGCCGGAATTTTACGCCGCGACGTCTGGCGGAAGCAGTGCAGGCCGGACTGAATGGCCTGGGTGTTTCGCTCGATGGACTTGAGACTCTACACGACGAACTCCGCGGTGTCCCTGGTTCCTTCGCGCATGCGCTCGACACGCTCCAGCGCGCGCGGGAAGCAGGCTTGAACATCAGCGTGAACACCCAGATCGGGGCGAAAGTCATGCCGGACCTTCCCGAGTTGATGGACACGATCGTCAAATGCGGGGCGAAACAGTGGCAGATACAGATTACGGTGGCTATGGGTAACGCAGCCGACCATCCGGAGCTTTTGCTGCAGCCGTATCGCCTGGTGGAGTTGATGCCTTTGCTCGCGCGCCTTTATCAGGAAGGCGCTGATCGCGGTCTGCTGCTGGTGCCGGGAAACAATATTGGATACTTCGGACCTTATGAGCACATATGGCGGGGATTCGGCGACGAACGTGTGCACTGGTCGGGATGCCCGGCCGGCCAGACCGGGCTTGCCCTGGAGGCCGATGGTACCGTGAAGGGCTGTCCGTCTCTCGCCACCGTCGGGTTCGCGGGCGGCAATGTGCGAGATCTGACTCTCGAACAGATCTGGAACAGCAGTAAGGAAATTCATTTTGGACGCCTGAGGTCCGTGGACGATCTGTGGGGCTTCTGCCGCACTTGCTACTACGCGGACATTTGCCGGGGCGGATGCACCTGGACTTCGCATTCGCTGCTGGGCCGGCCAGGCAATAATCCATACTGCCACTATCGCGCTTTAGAGTTGCAAAAGGATGGGCTTCGAGAACGGATCGTGAAGGTTTCCGACGCGGCCCCAGCCCCGTTTGCGGTAGGCGAATTCGCGCTGATCACCGAACGGATTGCGGATGGCTCGGTCGTCTCCAACTCTACTTCACAGCGCCAGTTAGTAAAGCTCGGGGACAAAGGCGAGCAGTGGGAATCGCCACAGGAAGGGCACATCCCACCCAGCCTGGAACTGTGTAGGGGTTGCGATTCATATATCTGGCCTGGCGAGACGTCATGTCCGCATTGCGGCGCCAACGTCCAGGTCGCGGCGCGGCGCTACGACGAGGATAGCCGCCGCCGAAAGGCGGTTATCGCCGATGTCAAACGGCTCCTGAGTGAATTGGCCCCCGCCGCTTCCGCCTGAACGCAACAGCCTGGACCCGGCACATAAGAACTTCCGTCCACTCCGATCCGCCGCGCTGCTATTCCAATGCTGCGCGAAGATCTGGCCCCGGGGCTGTTGTGCATTCCAATCTTGTGCATTCCCGTCTGTGACTATTTCGCGGGGACCTGATACAATCGCATGCCAGGATGGGCCTGCGATGCAGTTGTCGGAGATAGCACGGAGTTTATGAAACTTTTGATCAAAATCTGTCTTGCGGTATCGGCGGCCTCTGTGGCGGCGGTGTTTTTCTACTTGATAACTCAACGTCCGACGCCCGCCTCGGCCGCCACCTCGGAAGGCGTTGACCGTATCGCTGGAAAGCCGGACTTCAACGGAATCTGGGAGGCGAATAACACCGCCAACTGGGACCTTCTGACCCATCAGGCGCGTCCGATGGTGGCTCAGCCCGGATACCTCCCAAATACTGTCGTTCTTGCGGCTCCGGTGCTCGCACTGGGATCGCTCGGATGGGTTCCGGGAGGTCTCGGCGTGGTAGAGGGCGACGAGATTCCGTACCAACCGTGGGCGGCCGCGAGAAAGAAGGAGAATGAGGAGCACTGGATCGATCGCGATCCGGAACTGAAATGTTACCAGCCCGGTATCCCGCGCGGCATGTACATGCCGCATCCCTTCCAGATCATTCAGAGCAACACCAAAATCCAGATGATCTTCGAATTTGCGAATGCCCAGCGTACGATTCATCTCACAAAGATGGAGCCCTATCCGAACGTGCTGTGGATGGGATACTCGGTGGGCCATTGGGAGGGCGACACGCTGGTGGTGGACGTCTCCGATTTCACGGATGCAACGTGGTTCGACCGGTCCGGAGACTTCCACAGCGACGCGCTGCATGTGACGGAGCGTTACTCGCTGGCCGATAAAGACGTCATCCATTATGAAGCCACGATTGAAGACCCGCAGGTTTTCACTCGGGCCTGGAAGATCAGCATGCCGCTCTATCGCCGGCTGGAGCCGAATGCGCAGTTGACTGATTTCAGGTGTGTGGAGATGGTGGAAGAGACCATGTATGGGCACCTTCGCAAGCACCAGCTTGTCAAGCACTGGGAAGGCGAGACGATGAACGTGGATATTACTCGCAAGATTCCGCCTCCTGGCGAGGTGGACCAGCTTTATATTTCCGGCAATCCGCCGGCCAAGAAGTAAAGAGAAGCAGTAACCAGGGAATTGGAAGGGAAGAATCAGGAGAGTCTTTTATGCAAGCCAAGTTTACCGTTGCAGCAGTTGTCACCACTGGTATCGCCTTGTTGTTATGCGCGCCCCCGCTGAGCGCCCATCACGCGTTCGCCGCGGAATTCGATGCGAATAAGCCAGTGCATTTCGAGAATGCCACCGTCACGAAAGTGGAGTTCGTGAATCCCCACTGCTGGATTCACGTGGATGTGAAGATGCCGGACGGGACGGTGGAGAACTGGGCCATCGAGGCAGGGAGTCCCAACATCCTGATGCGAAGAGGCATCACCCGCTTCACGCTCAAGGTCGGCGACAAGATCAATATTTCCGGCTACCAGGCGAAAGACGGGCTGCAGCGCGCCAACGGTCGGGATTTAACGTTGCCGAACGGCCAGAAGCTGTTCCTAGGGTCTTCCGGTACCGGTGCTCCGTACGAAGTGCAGCGTCCCGGCATTGACACCAAAGAAAACCCGCAGGACAAAGATTCGCAAGAGAAGAAAGAGCAATGAGCGATCGATCTGCAATCGCCGCTGCCGCGCTGGCGTGTGTCGCTGCGCTCGTGGTGGCAGCGGTTTCCGTGCGTGGCCAGACCCCGGCCTCGCCAGCCAAATCGACCAGTGCGAAGGCGCCGGCAACGGCGAAAGCAGGCAGTCCGCCCCGCTTGCCGTGGGGCGACCCTGACCTGCAAGGCACCTGGTTCGTGCTGTACGACGTGCCTCTGGAGCGTTCGGCGGCCAACGCGGGCAAGGAATTCCTGACGGATGCGGAAGTCGAAGCCTCGGACGAGAAGAAGGGACTCAATCCCGGACGGAACGCCCGTTCTTCCAACGCACAACAAGACGTCAGCGGCGCCTACAACGCGGTATTCAATTCGGTCTTGAAAACTGGCAAGCGCACGTCGATGATCATCGATCCGCCGGACGGGAAAATCCCTCCCATCGTTCCCGGATCTCCGGCGGCCAAATTCGGCCAGGGATTCCGGCTTGGTCTAGGGACCGATCCGGGCGTAAACGATAACCCGGAGACCATTCCGCAGAATCCGCGCTGCCTCGGCGTGCCGATGCCGTTCCTCCCGCTGAACACCTTGTTTGCACAGGGCACGGTGATGCAAATCGTGCAATCTCCCAAATCCATGGGCATCTACATGGAGGACGATCACGCCGGCGGCGGCAACCGGGTCATCTACATGGATGGCCGGCCGCATGCGCCCGCGAGAGCGAAGTTTTTCCTCGGAGATTCGCGCGGCCATTGGGAGGGAAACACACTCGTTGTGGAAACCACGAATTTCTTGCAGGGCTTCCGCGGTTCCAACCCCGACACCTACAAGATGGTTGAGCACATCACGCGCGTCGATGCGCACACTTTGCGCCGCGATATTACGTTCATCGACCCCCAAACCTGGACCAGGCCGTGGACCGTTACCATCGAGATGGGACGGGCTCCGGACGGGAAGCACATGATCTTCGATTCGGCCTGTCACGAGGGAAACGAGGGAATCATCGGCATCCTCTACGGGAATCTCAAGGAAGGGCAGCAAGAGAAGAAGTAAAACTTCTCGGAATACGGGATTGCTCCCACTCGGAATCCTGCTTGCGTTCGCGAGCGGTGCTGCCGCGCTAATCTACGAGGTCGTCTGGTTTCAGATCCTGGAACTGGTCATCGGCTCCACTGCCGTATCGCTCGGAATCCTGCTCGCTACCTTCATGGGCGGGATGTGTCTCGGCAGTTGGTTATTCCCGCGAGCCTTTTCAGCCAGGCGTCATCCCTTGCGCGTGTATGCGCTGATCGAGCTTGGGATCGGCGTGCTGGGAATTCTGGCGTTGCATCTGATTCCGCTGGCGGGCAGTGTTTACACCGCCTGGGGCGGATATGGCGTGCCAGGATTTCTGCTCCGTGGAGTGGTTGCGGCGGCCTGTCTCCTGCCTCCCACTTTGCTGATGGGCGCCACATTGCCCGCATTGTCGCGCCTGGCCCACGCGGCACAGAACGGGATCCCGTGGCTGGGCGTTTATTATGGCGCAAACATCGCGGGGGCCGTAATCGGATGCCTGCTCGCCGGCTTTTACTTGCTGCGCCTGTACGACATCACCCTGGCGACGTACGCCGCAGCGGGAATCAATTTAGCGATGGCTGTGGTGTCCGCCACCTTCGGAGGAAA